>JAWVDL010000151.1:0-9344 GCA_033857355.1 Gaiellaceae bacterium
GGAACCGGGATCCGGTCGGGGCCGCCGCCGAAGAAGCCGCCGCCGCCGCCCGCCTGGGACCTGTCGAGCGTCCCGTTCGGCGTGCCGAGCGCGACCGTGAAGACCGGGATCTTCGCGTCCTTCGCACGCTGGGCCCCCTCGAGCGGGAGCAGGTCGCCGCGCGTCTGATGTCCGTCCGAAAGGAAGAGAATCGAGACCAGCCCGTTTGTGGAAGCGGCCGCGAACGACGTCGAGGACGCGAACGATCGGGTTCCTGTCTGGCCGGCCGGCGGGCGGTAGACGATCACCCCGGGCGGGGCGGATGTGGGGTTCCCGACCGCTTGCTGGCCGACGTCCACCGCCAGCGCAAGGGCATCGCCGATCGCCGTGCCACGCGATGCGTTGAGGAAGTCCGCCTCGTCGAGCGCCTGCCGAACGAGCTGGCGATCGGTGGTCGGCGGGGTCGCGACCTGGGCCTCGCCGGCGAAGACGACGAGCCCTACGCGCACGCGCCTCGGGACCCGATCGAGGAACGTGCGGATCGCGGTCTGGGCCGCGATGAGCCGCGTCGGCTTGACGTCGTCCGCGTGCATCGAGCCGGAGACGTCGAGCACCAGGACGACAGTAGCCTGGTCGTTCGCGACGAGAGACTTCACTCGCGGGCGCGCCACGGCGGTGCAGAGCGCCGTGAGCGCGACGAGAAAGAGGACGAGCGGAACGTAGCGGCGCCACGATCGCCCTCCGACCACCGAGGCGAGGACGCTCAGGTTCGTGAACGCGACCGCGTAGCGGGCGCGACGCCGCTGTGACAGGACGTAGAGGCCGATCGTCGCCGGCACCGCGAGCAGCGCCAGGAGCAGCAGCGGGGTCCCGAAGCTCATGCCCCGCCCGCACACACGGCGGCGACCTGCACGACAGGGCGCACGCCCGGAAGCGACCTGGCCGACACGGCAACCCTGACGCGCCGCCCGCTCACTGCCCGCGTCGCGCGGACGCTGGACGCGGCCGTTGCCGTCGGCGGCCGCCTTCCGAGGAATCCGACTGCGTGCGACGCGCCGACCAGGCGCTCTCCGGCGGCGCAGGACGCAACCACGAGCTTCGTGCGTGCGGTGACGTGCACGTTGCGCACGCGCCACACGGTCGCTTCGCTCGGCGGATAGACCGTCCGTGCCGTGGGGATGGCTGCGCCTCCGCCGCCGGCCGGCATGCAGCCGGCGTGCGGTCGGAACGTTGCCGTTCCGCCGGCAGGCCCGACGTACCACGCGAGGAAGACCGCGGCGCGTCTCGTGGTCACGCCCGGGTTCACCGGGCCGCCCATCCGGCCCTCGAAGCGCACGTCGATCCCTCGCCGGCTCAGCTCGGCGTCCGTTCCGCCGACGACGAAGCCCCGCGGGCAGGAGAGGTGGTACCGGACCGTGCGGCCCGCTGCGCCCCCGGTAGGCACGACCACCCAGGGACCCGCCACGCGCACGCACACCTGGAGCCCGTTGCATTCCCGCGTCGCGCCCGCAGGCGAGACGCCCAGGACCAGCACCGCAGCCGCGAAGGAGACGAGCACCAGGACCCGCGTCACGGCACTCTCCCGAACAGGGCCATCGACGCCGCGCCGCCGGCCAGGAGCAGGAGCGCAGAGCCGCCCGCGAACGCATCGGTGATCTCGCGGCGCACCTTGCGATGGCCGAGCCTCGAGCCCAGCCGGTCGTACACCTCTCGCAAGCCGGCGCGATCCGTGACGGTGAAGCTCTGTCCTCCGGTCGTCTGGGCGATCTGACGCAACGTCTGCGGGCTCGGGGGCACTCGGATCGTGGCCTTGAAGCCGCCCGTCAGCGTTTCCTCGACGACACCGCTCTGCGTTCCGAGCACGACGGTGTAGACGGGGACGTGGAGCGTCCGTGCACGTTGCGCCGCCGTCCGAGGCGGCGTCCGACCGCCGACGCGGGCCCCGTCCGAGATCACCACCACCGCTGTCGGAGGACTCGCTCCGTCCTGAGCTCGCTGGCGGGTGCCGAGCTGCGCAGCCAGGACAACCGCGTCCCCGAGGGCCGTGCCTTCGCCGGGCTTCAGCAACTCGAGTGCGTTCCGCACGAGAGACCGGTCGGCGGTCGGAGGCACGGCGACGCTTGCCCGCGACCCGAATGACACGACCCCGACGCGAAACTTCGCCGGGACCTTGTCGAGGAACGTCTCGGCGGCGCTCCTCGCGGCGTCGAGTCGCGTCGGTAGGACGTCCGTTGCCTTCATCGAGCGCGAGACGTCGATCGCGAGCATCACGGTCGCCTCCTCGCGCGGGACGCTGACCGTCGCGTGCGGCCGCGCGACGCCGACGACCATCGCGCACAACGCGGCAACGAGGATTGCGAGCGGCAAGAACCTGAGCCTCCCTGGCTCGCGGTCGATGACGTTCGGCAGGAGCGCCGGGTTGCCGAAGCGCGCCGCCTGGGCCCGCCGGCGACGCTCGTGGACGTACACGAGCGCTACGAGCAGCGGGACGAGCAACAGTCCGAGGAGCGCGAGCGGCGCGTCGAAGCTCATCGCCGGCGGCGCCTCAGATGGTGCGCGAGCGGCCGAAGCCAGTCGCCCGAGGTGGAGAGCACGATGTGGCGCACGCCGAGCGAGGCGAGCATGCCCGCGAGCCGGCCGCGCTCTTCGGCTGCCGCTTCGGCGAAGCGCGCCCGCAGCTTGGGGCTCCGCGTGTCCACTCGCAGCTGCCGCCCGGTCTCGGGATCGACGAGCCAGAGCTCGCCTGCGTTCGGCAGCTCCTGCTCCCGCGGATCGCGTATCTCCACCGCGACCACGTCGTGACGGCCTGCGAGCTCGAGCAAAGGCTTCCGCCAGTCGAGCGGACCGCGAAAGTCGGAGACGATCGCGACGAGCGAAGGCTGACGTGCGAGCGCCGCCGTACGCGTCGCCGCCTCGCCCAGCGACGTCTCTCCTACGCTGCGGCTCGCCGGCTCGTCCCGCAGGGCGCCGAGCAGGCCGATCAGACCGGCGCGCCCCTGGCGAGGCGGGAACGAACGAGGCTGCGCGTCGCCGAAGGTGACGAGTCCGAGGCGGTTCCCACGCCGCGTCGCGAGGTGGCCGACCGCGATCGCGACTCCCTCCGCAACGTCAGCCTTCCGGCGGTCCGCCGTCCCGAACGCCATCGATGGCGACGTGTCGAGCACGAGCCAGCTGCTGAGGACACGCTCCGCGAGGTGGACGCGAACGTGCGGCTCCCCGGTGCGCGCGGTCACGTTCCAGTCGATCTGGCGAACGTCGTCGCCGGGGCTGTACGGACGCAGCTGCGCCAACTCGGTCCCGTCACCCTGCAACGAGGCGCGGAAGTCGCCGGCGAGAATGCCCTCGATCCGGCGGCCGATCGAGACGTCGAGCGCGCGGAGCAACGCGCCCGGCAGCGGTCCCGGGCCCGGCCGGTCGGGCGTCGGAGTCCTGCGCAGGAGGCCGAGAGCGCTCACGCCGCCGAGATCCGCGCGAGATCGATCTGCGGAACCGGAACAGCGGCAAGCACCGAGTCGAGGATCGTGTCCGCGCTCACCTCCTCCGCAAGAGCCTGGTACGAGAGGACGATCCGGTGGCGCAGGGCGTCCTTCGCGAGCGCAGTCAGATCCTCGGCCAGCACGTACTCGCGTCCGCGCAGGAATGCGAGTGCCCGGGCCGCCTGGACGAGGCTGATCGGGCCGCGCGGACTCGCGCCGAACGAGACGTAGCCGGCAAGATCGTCCAGGCCGCGGGCTGCCGGATCCCGCGTCGCGGTCGCAAGATCGACCGCGTAGCTCACAAGCGCAGGGTCGACGTAGATGGCGAAGACCGCACGCTGAAGCGCCTCGAGCTCCGGCAGGGAGAGGGCTTCGCGCAGGTCCGGGGGCTTCGTGAGCTGGCGCTGGACGATCGCCAGCTCCTCGTCGTGCTCGGGATAGCCGATCACGATCTTGAGCATGAACCGGTCGATCTGCGCCTCCGGGAGCGGGTAGGTGCCCTCCGACTCGATCGGATTCTGGGTCGCCATGACGAGGAACGGCTCGGGGACCGGGAACGTCTCGTGCCCGATGGTCACCTGACGCTCCTGCATGACCTCGAGCAAAGCCGACTGCACCTTGGCGGGCGCCCGGTTGATCTCGTCCGCGAGGAGGAAGTTGCAGAACACGGGGCCGAGCTCGGTGTCGAACGTGCTGTCGCCGGCGCGAAACACGCGCGTCCCCACGAGGTCGGACGGGACGAGATCCGGAGTGAACTGGATCCGCGAGAACGTGCCGCCGAGCACGCCTGCGGTCGTCTTGATGGTCAACGTCTTCGCGAGCCCGGGCACGCCCTCGATCAGCAGGTGGCCCTGAGCCAGCAGGCAGACGAGCACGCGCTCGAGCATGGCGTCCTGGCCGGTGATGACGCGCCGGATCTCGAAGAGCGCCTGCTCGAGTCGCTCCTGCGCCTCGGCAGGGGTCGGGACGGGACGTTCGTCGGGTTCGGGCACCGCTCGCTCCTTCGCTCGGGGTCGCTAGACCAATACAGAACCAGACGCGAATAAGTTTCCGCTAAGAGGCCGCGCGCGCCGAACGCCTCGGGTCGTACGCTTAGGCCATGGTCGCATGCGCCAGCTGTGGGCAGGAGAACCCGGAGGCCGCCCGCTTCTGCAACGCCTGTGCGGCTCCGCTCGCCGGGGGATCGGCAGAGCCACGCGAGGAGCGGAAGATCGTCACCGTCCTCTTCGCGGACCTCGTCGGGTTCACGGCGCGCGCCGAGCGGCTCGATCCCGAGGACGTGCGCGCGATCCTCAACCCGTATTACACGCGGTTGCGCACCGAGATCGAAGCTTTCGGAGGAGTCGTCGAGAAGTTCATCGGAGACGCCGTGATGGCGGTCTTCGGAGCTCCTGTCGCCCACGGTGACGATCCCGAGCGCGGCGTGCGGGCCGCGCTAGCCGTTCGCAGCGCCGTCGAGGAGATGAACGCGAAGGATCCGGAGCTCGATCTCCAGGTGCGGCTCGCCGTCAACACGGGCGAGGCGATCGTCTCGCTGGACGCGAAGACGGAGCTTGGAGAAGGGATGGTCGCGGGCGACGTCGTCAACACGGCCGCGCGCCTGCAAGCGGCGGCGCCGACGAACGACGTCCTCGTCGGTGAAGAGACCCATCGCGCTACGCGCACGCTGTTCGACTACCGGGAGGCCGAGCCGGTCGTCGCGAAGGGCAAGCGCGAGCCAATCCGCGCGTGGCACGCGATCGGCGCGCGGATGGGCCCGGGCGAGCGCGCCGCGACGGCCGTGCCCATGATCGGGCGAGTGCACGAGGTGGCCGTGCTCCACGGCATCCTCGACGGCGTCGTCGGCGAGCGTCGCACGCATCTCGTCACGGTCGTCGGCGAGGCGGGAATCGGGAAGACTCGACTCGCCGCGGAGTTCACCGAGCAGCTCGAGAACGAGGGAGTCCGGATCCTCCGTGGGCGTTCGCTCCCTTACGGCGCGAGCACGCTGTACGGACCGTTTTCGCAGCACGTGAAACAGTTCGCGGGCATCTTCGCGAGCGACGACATGTCCTCGGGAGACGACAAGCTGCGCACGGCACTTGCGGACGTCATCCCCGACTCGGCGGAGGAGGTTGCGTCACACCTCGAGCTCTTGATCGGCTTCGGCGCCGAGGGCGAGGTCGCCGACCGCCAGATCCTGTTCCTCGCTGCGCGGCGCTTCGCGGAAGCGCTGGCGCGGGACCGACCGACCGTTCTCGTATTCGAGGATCTTCACTGGGCCGACGCAGCCACGCTCGACTTGCTCGAGGTGCTTGCATCGCGCATTCGCGACGTGCCGTTGATGCTGCTCGCGCTTGCCCGTCCCGACCTCCTGCTCGAGCGTCCCGGCTGGGGCGGAGGGCTTCCGGCGTACTCCGCGCTTTCGCTCGAAGCCCTCAATCGGGAGGACTCGGAAGAGCTTGCCGTGCGATTGCTCGGAGGCGGCGCGTTCGATTCGAGTGCACCGCGCGTTGCCGAGACGGCGGAGGGAAACCCGCTCTTCATCGAAGAGCTCGCAGCCTCGGTCGTCGAGCGCCCTGCCTCGGTCAGACACGATCTGCCGACGACGATCCGGGAGCTGGTCTCAGCCCGTCTCGACGCTCTGCCTGCCACGGAGCGCCCGGTCCTCCTCGACGCCGCCGTGGTGGGAAAGGTCTTCTGGCGCGGCGCACTCGAGCGAATGGGCCGGAACGGCACGAACCTGTCGGAAGCGTTGGACTTGCTCGAAGCCCGCGACCTGATCAGGCGCGAGCCGTCCTCCTGGATCGAGCGCGAAGAGCAGTTCACCTTCAAGCACGCGATGATCCGCGAGGTCGCGTACGCCACGCTTCCGCGCGCGAAGCGAAAGGAACAGCACGCCCTCGTCGCCGGGTTCCTGGAGGAGGCGACCGGAGACGCAGGGGCCACGGCGACCGCGCTCGCGCATCACTGGAGGGAGGCCGGCGAGAAGGAGCGCGTGCTCGAGTATCTGTTGATCGCCGCCGAGCAGGCGGGTCGCGGCTGGGCGAAGGGCGAGGCGGCGGCCTATTACGGCGAGGCGCTCGGTCTCGTGCCCGAGAACGATGTCGAACGGCGTCGGGCGATCGCCCGCAAGCAGGGGCTCGCGCTTGCGGCGCTCGCCCACGTCCAGGACATGCGACGCGCCAAGCGGGCGCCAACTGGTCGCTCAGACCGGCGGAAAGTCGGCGGGCGTGACATCCCCGGCGATCTCGTAGATCGCCTGGATCGTGTGCTGCCCGAGCTGGTCCGCATGCGCGCGGACGATCTCCTCGGTCGGCGCCGCGTACACACAGAACGTCTTCACGCCTCCGCCGTCATCCACAGCAACGTGGCTGTGCTCCCAGGTGATCTCGGGAAACTGACCTTCGACGAGCGCGCGGGAGCGCCGTCCCACCTCGGGCATCTGCTCCTCCCCGACGGTGAACTGTCGCTCGACCAGATATCTCGGCATCGATCCTCCTTTCCCGACTTCCGGAAGCGTACGCAGCCGCGGGCCTGCGCTCAACCCCGCTCGATCTCGATCCGCGGCGGATCGACGAGGGTCTGGAGAACGACACAGTAGCGTTCGGTCTTCTCCCGCAACGCCGCGAGCTGCTCCTCGCTTGCCTCGGGCGCCGTGATGTCGAGCCGAACGCGGACCGACTCGAAACCGACCTTCTTCTCGCGCGCCAGGCCCAGTGTCCCGCCAAGATCGAGGTCGCCCTCGACGGTGACCGCGATGTCCTCGACGGCGAGCTCCATCGAGGCCGCAACCATCTGACAGGTCACCTGCGCGCACGCGGCGAGCGCGCCGAGCAGCAGGTCCCCGGAGCACGCGGCCGTGCCCGCGCCGCCGACGCCCGCGTGAGCCTGCGCTTCGTAGATCGCCCGGCCCAGGTCGACCGAGCAGGCGATCGGAGTCTCCCCGGACACGCCGCGCGCGACCAGCGTGATCCGCGAGGCCTCCGGCTCGGCTCGATAGCGTTCTTTCAGCGGTTTCTGCACTGCCCGTAAATCCACTTGTTCCTCCTCTGCGGTCGCAACGATGGAACGGTACGGGACGTTGGCGCATGATTGGGTCGTGCGGGAGCTGCCGACCGGGACGGTCACCTTTCTCTTCACGGACATCGAAGGCTCGACGAGGCTGCTCGAGGAGCTGGGCGAGCGTTACGTGGAGGCGCTCGCAGAGCATCGACGGGTCGTGCGCGAGGCCTGCGCGCGCCACGGCGGGGTCGAGGTCGACACGCAGGGGGACGCGTTCTTCGTGGCCTTCAGAGAGCCGCGCGAGGCGGTTCGAGCCGCCGGCGAAGCGCAAGCGGAGCTCGGCTCCGGACCCGTACGCGTGCGGATGGGCGTACACACAGGAGAGCCGATCGTCTGGGCCGAGGGCTACGCCGGCGTGGATGTCCATCGGGGCGCCCGCATCTGCGCCGCGGCACACGGCGGCCAGGTCGTCGTCTCCGAGCGCACCGCCGCCCTCCTCGACGGTGCCCAGCTGCGTCCGCTCGGCGCGCACAGGCTCAAAGACCTGTCGGCCCCGCAGCCCCTGTTCCAGCTCGGCGAGGGCGAGTTTCCGCCGCTCAGGACGCTGCACGCCACGAACCTCCCAGCGCAGCCGGGTGCGCTGATCGGTCGCGAGCGCGAGCTTGCGGAAACCACGAATCTGCTGGGAGAGCGAGCCAGGCTCCTGACGCTGACCGGCGCGGGTGGGAGCGGCAAGACACGCCTTGCCTTGCAGATTGCCGCAGACGTGGCGGAGGACTTTCCAGACGGCGTCTTCTGGGTGCCGCTTGCCGCCGTGAGCGAGGCCGAGCTCGTCCTGCCTACCGTCGCCGGCACGATCGGCGCGAAGAACGGCGTCTCCGACTACATCGACACGAAGCGGATGCTTCTCCTGCTCGACAATTTCGAGCAGGTCGTCGGGGCGGCCGCGGAGGTCGGAGTGCTGCTCGAGCGCTGCCCGAACCTGAAGCTGCTCGTCACGAGCCGCGAGGTGCTGCGGCTCTCCGGCGAGTGGGAATACGAGGTCGAGCCGCTCCCCGAGAACGAGGCCGTCAGCCTGTTCGCGGAGCGCGCGCGGGCCATCGTGCCCACGTTCGAACCGGACGAGTCGGTGGCCGAGATCTGCCGCCGGCTCGACGGACTTCCGCTCGCCATCGAGCTGGCGGCGGCGCGAGTCCGCATCCTCCAGCCGCAGGAGCTGCTTGCGCGGCTCGACCAGCGTCTTCCCCTGCTGACCGGAGGCCGGCGCGACGCCCCTGAACGCCAGCAAACGCTTCGGGCCACCGTCGAGTGGAGCTACGACCTCCTCGAACCGGCCGAGCAGCTTCTCTTCGCTCGCCTGGCGATCTTTGCGGGAAGCTTCGACTTGGAAGCCGCCGGAGTCGTGTGCGAAGCGTCCCTCGACGTAGTCGAGCGGCTCGTCGAGCAGAGCCTCGTCCGCCGCTGGGCGAGCGGCCGGCTCGGCATGCTGGAGACGATCAGGGAGCTCGGCCTCGAGCGGCTCGCCCAGGGCGGCGAGGGGGACGAGGTCGCCCAGGCGCATTTCGAGTACTTCCTGTCGCTTGCCGAGGCTGCCGAGGTGAGGGGCGAGGCGTACACGACGGAATCCCTGGAACGGCTGGACGCCGAGCGCGACAACTTCCGAGCCGCGTTGCGCTGGGCACTCGACGGCGGCCAGCCCGTGCTCGCACTGCAACTCGCCAGCGCTCTCGGGCGGCTCTGGGTGATCCGCGCCCATCAAGAAGGATTCGCATGGGTGAGTGAAGCGCTCGAAGCCGCGCCCGACGCGCCGGCCGACCTGCGCGCGAGCGGGCTCATGTGGGCTGGGAGCACGGTTTTCTTCACCGGCGCCTATGACCAGGCGAAGGTCTACTTCGAGGAGGCCCT
>JAWVDL010000152.1:0-3170 GCA_033857355.1 Gaiellaceae bacterium
ACGATCTCGGGCGGCCTCCTCGACGACTTCAAGCTGACGGAGCGCTTCCCGCGGCTCGTCCGTCTCCTGCTGAAGCGCGCCCGCGCGGTGATCTGCGTCTCTACTGCGCTCGGTGACGCGGTTGCGGCCTGCGGCGTGCCGAACGTCGTGATCCCGAACGGCATCGCCATCCCAGCGGAGGTCGGCCCCGAGGCCGAGCTTCCCGAGGTCTTCTACACCGGCCGTCTCTCCCCGGAGAAGGGCATCGCCGAGCTCGTCGCCGCGACGGAGGGCATGAACCTCGTCGTCTCCGGTGACGGGCCGCTGCGCGCGCTCGTTCCCGATGCACTCGGCTTCGTCCCGCGCGAGGAGCTGCACCGCCGCTTCGCAAGTGCCGCCGTCGTCGTCTGCCCGTCGATCAGCGAGGGCTTCGGCGTCGTCTGCGCCGAGGCGATGGCTCACGGCAAGCCCGTCGTGGCGAGCGCCGTCGGCGGACTCTGCGGGCTCGTCGACGACGAGCGCACCGGGCTGCTCGTCCCGCCGGGGGACGTCGACGCTCTGCGCGCGGCGATCCAGCGGCTCCTGAATGATCCCGAGCTTCGTGCGCGACTCGGCGCCGCCGGACGGCGCAAGATCGTCGGGATGTGCGGCTGGGAGAGCGTGACCCAGCGCACGCTGGAGGCCTACGCCCTCGGCCGGACCGATTCCGCGCCTCAGGCGCTCCCCGCCGTCACCCTCGGCTAGCAGACTTCCGGCGTGAGCCGCGTCTGCGCGATCATCGTCACGTACAACTCGGCCGACTCGGTCGAGGCTTGCGTCGCGCCCCTGCTGGAAGCCGGCGCGGACGTGATCGTCGTGGACAACGCGTCGGCGGACGGTACGGCCCAGCTCGTCTCCGACCGGCTACCCGGCGTCGACCTGATCGCAAACCAGGAGAACCGCGGCTTCCCCGCAGCGGTGAACCAGGGCGCAGCTCGAGCACTTAGTAACACGTTGTTACTTGTGAATCCGGACTGCGTCGTTCCCGCAGAGACGGTCCGCGCCCTCGACGCGTTCCTCGAGGAGCACCCCGACGTCGGGCTCGTCGGCCCGCGGTTGCGCGAGGCCGACGGCTCGATCCAGATCAGCGCGCACCCGCTCGGCTCGTTCTCGACGCTGCTCGCGAACCGGGCGCGCCGCGTCCTCCCGCGCGGCCTCGCTGACCGCTTCGGCGAGAGCTACGACGTCTGCCTGAACGCCACCGAGCCGACCGACGTCGGCATGATGATCGCCGCGTGCGTGGCGATCCGCCGCGACCTGCTCGAGCAGATCGGCGGGCTCGACGAGGGCTACTTCATGTACCTCGAGGACATGGAGCTCTGCCTTCAGGTGCGGCGGGCGGGCTACCGGGTCGTGTATCTCCCGACTGTCGAAGCGCGCCATGTCGGCGGCGCGTCGAGCGGCGACCGCTCGCATGTCTGGCCGCACCATTCGCGTTCCCTCTTGCGCTTCCACGCGCGCCACCGCCCGCGGACCTACCAGCTCGTTCGCGCCACCCTGATCGGGCGGGCGGTCCTCGGCATGGGACTCGGACTCGGACAGGATGCGCTCGCCGCCGCCCGGCACCAGCCGCCGCGGCGCAAGACCCTCGCCTGGGCGCGCGTCGCGGGCATCGCGGTTCGTCACGGCCGCAGCCGGGCGGCCGCGGATTGGCGGCAGGCGTGAGCGCGGCCCTTCGGCGTCGCCTGCGCTTCGCCCTCGCCGCGTGGCGGTCGGTGGCCAGCCGCTTGCCCGCGCGACCCCGGGGCCCGTACGCGCCCGATGTTCCGAGCTCGCTCACGGAAGGCGAGTGCCGGCTCCTCGCCGAGCTCGCCCGCGACGGCGAAGCGCTCGAGGTGGGCTCGTGGTTCGGGCGCTCGACGATCGCCCTCGCGTCGGAGGCGCGCGCCGTCCACGCCGTCGACTGGCACCGGGGCGACGAGCACACCGGGCCTCTCGGCACGTTGAATCCGTTCCTCCGCAACCTCGCCCGGTACGGCGTCCGCGACCGCGTCGTCGTCCACGTCGGCCGCATCGAGGACGTCGCGCCGGCGCTGCGCGACGATCGCTTCGACGTCGCGTTCGTCGACGGGTACCACACCGCCGACGCGGTTCGACGCGACGTCGACCTGGTGCTCCGGACGGTGCGGGACGGCGGCAAGCTCGCGTTCCACGACTTCGGCCGGGCGGAGTACGGCGTCAGCGAGGTCGTGCGAGAGCTCGGCGCCGAGCCGCAGGTCGTCGACACGATCGCCGTGGTCGACGTCACGCGCGAGACGAAGCGGCGCTGGGCGGAGCTGCGCGGCGATGCTGCGACGTAGCCCGCTCCTCCGCTCGACTCTCGGCCTTTCCTTCGCCCGCGGCGTGTCGGGGCTGTTGCTGGTCGCGGCGACCGTCGTCCTCGCACGCGGCGCGGGGAAGCAGGAGCTCGGGCTCTTCGGACTCGCCCTCGTCGTCGGGATGTACGCGTCGGTCGTGGCCGACTCGGGCCTGTCGCAGTACCTCCTCCCCACCTTGGCACGGCGCCCGCGCGAGGAGTGGCGCGACGCCTGGGCGGACGTCGTGCGCTTCCAGGTCCGCAGCGCACTCCCCTACGCGGTCGTCTTCGTCGCTCTCGTCGCGCTCGTCACCAGCGGCCAGACGCGCTGGACGCTGCTCGCCGTACTGCCGTGGTGGCTGCTGATCAGGCTGAACGGGACGATGCGCTCGGTCTTCGTCGCGGCCGACTCTGTCACCGCGGAGGCGACCGCAACGGTCGCCGAGTCGGCGGTCACGCTGGCCCTCCTTGCGGCCGCGGTCGCGGTGCACCCATCCGCCCCTCTTGCCGTGCTGGCGCTCGGCGTCGGCGCGCTCGCGGGAGCCGCGATTCGCTTCCGCGGCTTGCGGGCGCTCGGGCTCACCGGCGGCCGGGCGCGGACGCCGGTCCGCGCACTGGTTCGCGAGGCGCTCCCGTTCAACGCCTTCACGGTGCTGACGAACCTCTACCTGCGGATCGACGTGATCCTCCTGTCGATCCTCGCTTCGCAACGCGCGCTCGCCCTGTACCAACCGCCGATCCGCTTCGCCGTCGCGCTGATGATCGTCCCGGATGCACTCGCGTCGCTCCTGCTCGGACGATCGGCGAGCCGGCCGGGCGACCGCGGCCTGCACAGGCGGCAGGAACAGCTGCTTGC
>JAWVDL010000153.1:0-6078 GCA_033857355.1 Gaiellaceae bacterium
CGGTATAGCCGGGGCTCCCTCCGACGACGAGCACCGAGCCCGCGGTGTACTTGTTGTCGCCGGGCGCCCGCCGCGGGATCAGCTCGAGCAGCTCGACGGTTGCGAGCCAGCTCTCCGTCCTCCCGTCGGCGAGGCCGATGTCCGCGATCTCGACAAAGGGCGCGTGGAATGCCCCGGGCGCGACCTCGAGCCCGACCTTGAGTCCGTGGAACGTCACGACGTGGTCGGCCTCGACCGCCTCCCAGACGACCTCGCCGGTCGCGGCGTCCACGCCGGACGGAAGATCCACGGAGACCACCTCGGGACCGGCGTTCATCGCGTCGATCAAGGCCTTTGCCTCGTCACGCGGCTCGCCGGTGAATCCCGTTCCGAAGAGGCCGTCGACGATCAGGTCGGGGTAGCCCACGTCGTCCTCGCCGCTTTTCGTGTCGACGACGCGCACGCTCTTGCCGGCCTCGCCGAGGATGCGGCCAGCGATGCGCGCGTCGCCGCCGTTCGCGCCGCCCCCCGCCACGACGACGATCTGCTCCGCCTCGGGATATCGCTCGAGCACCGCAGTCGCCACGGCGGTGCCGGCGCTCTCCATCAGCTGCTCGACGTCGCGCCCCTCCTCGGCGGCCCGCATCTCCTCGGCCGTGTAGAGCGGCTCACCGAAGGTGGGATCCATCCGCCACCACCGCCACCGCCGACGCCAGCTCCCGGGAGTGGGTCATGGACACGTCGATCTCCCCGGCTCCGAGGCGCTCCGCCCACGCGGCGAGCCGCCCGTGGAGGTGAACGCCCGGCTTGGGACGGCCGACGATCTCGACGTCCCGCCACGCGAACGCGCGCGCGACGCCGAAGCCGAGGGCCTTTCCCACCGCCTCCTTGCCCGCGAAGCGGCCTGCGTAGGACTGGGCCGGGTTCTTGCGCGAGTCGCAGTACTCGCGCTCGGCATCGGTGAAGCAGCGCTCCTTGAAGCCGGGATAGCGCTCGAGCGCGCGACGGATCCGCTCGATCTCGATCAGGTCCACGCCGACTTTCATCGCTGCTCCTCGAGCCACTCCGGGAGCTGCGCGATCGAGGAGAGAATCGCGTCCGGGCGGATGCGCCCCTGCTCGACTGCGTCCGGACGAAACTTGCCGGTCCGGACGAGGACCGTCTTCATCCCGTGCTGCTGGGCGCCGGCGATGTCGGCCTCGATGTCGTCGCCGACCATCCAGGTCATCTCCGCGTCCGCGTCCAGGGCCTCGAGCGCGGCCGCGAAGTAGGCCGGGCTGGGCTTGCCGAGGATGGTGGCATCGACGCCGGCCGCGTACTCCAGGCCGGCAACGAACGCTCCGGCATCGAGCATCGGTCCCATGCCCGTCTGCCACCAGCGGTTCTTGTGCAGGCAGTAGAGGTCGGCGCCGCCCTCGAGCTCGTGGAAGGCGCGGGAGAGATTCGTGTAGCTGAACACGCGACCGGTCTCGTCGGTCTCGTCGGCGCCGCCGAGGAGCACGGCCTCGGCGTCCTCCCCCACCAGCTCGACGCCCTCGAGATCGGGAACGATCGCCGCCATCGTGAGCACCAGCACCCGCTTGCCTTCGAGCGCGCGGGCGGCGGCGCGCGGCGTCGTCTGGAGCTCCTCGTCCTCGAGCGAGATCCCGAGCGCGCGCAGGTCCTGCGCGAGCTCGGCGCGCGGCCTCGTGGTGTTGTTCGTGACGAAACGCAGCCGGTGACCGGCATCCCGCAGGCGTGCCACGGCCGCGGCGCCGCCGGCGATCGGCTCCCCGGAGACATGAAACACGCCGTCGACGTCTAACAAGATCGCTGCCATGGACGGCGAGTCTATTCGGGTCACCCGCTCGGTCGAGCTGCCCCTCGCGGAGATCGAGCTGCGGACCTCCCGTTCGAGCGGGCCGGGAGGCCAGCACGCGCAGAAGTCCGAGACTCGCGTCGATGCGCGCTTCGACGTCGCGGCCTCCGCGGCACTCACGCCGGCGCAGAAGCGCAGGGTCGTCGCGAAAGCCGGGCCCATGCTGCGCGCGATCGCTCAGGACGAGAGGAGCCAGGCGCGAAACCGCGAGCTCGCGATCGGGCGGCTGGTGGATGCGCTCCGCTCGGCCCTCTACGTGGAACGCAAGCGCGTCAAGACGAAGCCGAGCGCTGCGGCGAAGAAGCGCCGCCTCGAGCAGAAGCGACGGCGCGGGGAGACCAAGCGTCTGCGCCGCCCGCCCGATTAGCGCACCTGAACGCCTCGCTCGCGCGTTACCCCTGCGATGGCCCCGATCGCCGTCACGACGGACCGTGCTGATCCCCCGGTCGCGATCGTCGAGCTCACCGGTGAGCACGACGGACTCACCGCGCACCGAATCGAGCAGGAGCTCGCGCAGCTCCACGACGCAGGGCTTCCGATCGTCGTCGACCTGCTCGGCGCCAGCTTCGTCGACTCGTCGACGCTGAGCACCCTGCTCGCCGCGCAGCGCCACGCAGAGGAGGGCTCGCTCGGGTTCGTGCTCGTCCTCGACGGAGCAATGGGACGCCAGGTACATCGGATCTTCGAGACGACAGGGCTCGAGTCGGCGTTCGTGGTTGCGCACACCCGCGAGGAGGCCGTCAGCGCAGCCCGTCAGGGCGTCGCTGTGCGCGACTCGGAGACGGCGCTCCGGCGCAGGTAGCGCTCCGGTTCGGCGTCGAACTTCGCCTTGCATCCGGCCCCGCAGAAGTAGATCGTCTCGCCGTCGAACACGCGGGTCGGCTTGCCGGCGTGTCGGTCGACGGTCATCCCGCACACCGGATCCTTCGCGGCGCCGCGTAGCGTGAGGGCGAAGAGCCCTGCGGCGACCGCGAGGAAGAGGACGTTCAGCCCCGTCGTGTAGTTCCACGCGATCCCACGCTGGGTGATCGACTCGATCGAAGGGCGGGTCTCCGGGACGAGACCGAGAAGCGTGAACAGCCCGTCCACGACCAGCGCCGCGAGGACCATCGTCGCGAACATCACCGCGACCAACCGCACCGTGACCCGGCCACCGTAGTACTTCCGGTAGGCGATCACGATCGGGACGATGATCAGGTCGGCGTAGATGAAGGCGAGCACGCCGGAGAACGAGATCCCGCCGGACCAGAGCACGGCCGCAAGCGGGACGTTCCCCACCGAGCAGACGAATGAGAGCGCGGCGACGATCGGCCCGACCACGACGTTCTCGACGAGCCGAAGCGGGGCCGGCGCGTCCGTCAAGAACAGGCCGTTGAAGAAGTCCATCGGCAGGAGTGCGATGAAGCCCGCGACGACGAAGCCGGCCGTGATCTCCTTCCAGAGCATGCCGACGTCGCCGCGGAAGTTGTGCGCGACATCCGACCACGCGCGCAACGACGTCAGCCGCGCGCGCAGCGAGAGCCCTTCCGATCCCGCGCTGGCGTGCTCGTGGCCGGCCTGTGCCTGCTCCGCATGGCGGCGCGCATCCTCCTCGAGCCGCCGCGTCATCGTGAGCCTCAAGCCCAGCCACATCAGCGCGATCAACACCAGACCGCCGACGAGCTCGGCCACCGTGAACCGCCAGCCGAGGAAGATCCACATCACGATCCCGAGCTCGAAGACGAGGTTCGTCGAGGCGAACTGGAACGCCATCGCCGAGGCGAAGCTCGCGCCCTTGGCGAACATCGACTTGGCGATTGCGATCGCCGCGTAGCTACACGAGGATGACGCCGCGCCGAGGCCGGTCGCGAGCGCGATCTGGCGGGGCCCCGAGCCACCGAGGGCGCTCTGCATCCGCGACTTCGGCACCCAGGCCTGCACGATGCCCGAGAGCAGGAAGCCGAGCACGAGCGCCCAGCCGACCTCCCAGAACATCTGGAAGGCGTTCCAGAGCCCGTCGCCGATCGCCCGGAGGATCCCCATACCCCCGCAGGGTATCGAGTGGAACTACGGCAGGAGCAGCCAGGGAGTGGTACCGGCGCGCTGCTCCACGATTCGGCCAGTCGCGAGGTCGACGACGTTCGTCCTGCCGTCGACGAGAACGTACGCACGACCGTTCCACGTGTGCTGCACCCAGGCGGAGCCTCCCTCGAAGAGGTGGAAGCGCAGCTTCGAGTCCGAGTCATAGGCGGCCAGGCCCATCCCAGGCGGCGTGCCCTGCTGCGCCGACGTCCAGCTCCGCCCGGTGGCGAGGAGGAGGCCGTCGCTGACCGCCACATCGTCGGCGCCGCGGTCGAGCGTGCGGATCGTCCAGTCGCGGACGTCGACGATCGCGAGGCCCGCGGGCGCGCTCGTCATCTGCTCGCTGCCGGCGTTGACGACAGCGTGCTCGACGGTGCCGGTGACCGCAACGAACCCGTTCGCGAGCGACACACCGTGCCACGAGGTGCCGTTCATGCCCTTCGCCTCGGCTTTCGGCTGCAGCCAGCCTGAGAGCCGCGCCGCGAGCGACGCCGGCGCGAGGTCGTGATACGAGACGGAGAGCGAGTCGAGCGAGATCTCCGCGGCGAGGCCGTCCGGGTCGATCACGTACGCGCGGCCGCCCGCAGCGTCGGCGGCGAGCGCGGGGATGCGTTGCGTGCCGAGCCTCGGCTCGGTCTGATCTTCGGGCCACGAGCGCCCCGCCACGATGCGGCCGAGCTTCACCGTCTGGACACCGCCGACGGCGTCGACGACCACGAGCCGCGCCTGACCGATCGCGTTGGTGGGGGTGACGAGTAGCAGGAGGCGGTCGCCGGCGCGAGTCCAGGCCACGACGTCGCCGTCCATGGTCGCGCGCGACACGATTCGGCGAGCGCCGGGGTCGACGACGGCGAGCGAGACAGTGTTCGAGCAGCAGTCCTGCACGAGCACCACGATTCGATACGGATTCGTCCAGAGCATGGCCAGCCCGGAGCCGCCGAGCGCGATCGGCCGGGGCACGAGCCGAAGGCTCCCGAGCGCGACGAACCGGATGTCGTCCTGCACGCCCCCGGTCTCGGAGGCATGCGCGGAGAGGGCGGCCAGTGCCCCCTGCGGCGAGATCGTCCACGCGTCTGCGTATCCCACCCGCAGCCGGGGCCCGTAGGCGTTCAGACCCTCGTCGAGTCTCGACAGCATCGTGCCGGCGCCCGGCTCCTCGATGATCCCGACCAGGTTCTTCGCCTGCCGCTCGGCCGCCGCCAGGCCGAGCGGACGCGTCGTCGGCCCCGCCGCGACCAGCAGGCCGAGCGCGAGCGCTCCGACACCGAGAAGACGTCCCACGGCTGGATTACACCGCCCGGGACGACTTGGTTCCAGCTGCGTGTCTACGTCTCCGAGAGCGGGTCGACCGGTCGTTTCAGACGGACGCGCGGGCCAAGCCCGCACGTCCTGATGGCGGCGCCGCCTAGTCGGCGCCTCTATTCGACGGTGACGGTCTTGGCCAGGTTCCGCGGCTGGTCGACGTTGAGGCCGCGGAGGCGCGCGATTCGGTACGCGAGCAGCTGCAGCGGCACGACGGCGAGCGCGGCCTGCAGGAAGGCCGGCGTGCGCGGCACGTAGATCACGTCGTCGGCATGGTGCTGGATGTCCTCGTTCCCGTCGGTCGCGACCGCGATCACGTGTGCACCACGGGCCCGTGTCTCCTGGATGTTCGAGACGATCTTGTCGTAGACGTGGATGTTCGTCGCGACCACGACGACAGGCGTCCCTTCCTCGAGCAACGCGATCGGCCCGTGCTTCATCTCGCCCGCGGAGTACGCATCCGTCGGGATGTACGAGATCTCCTTCAGCTTGAGCGCGCCCTCGAGCGCGACCGGCAGGCCGATGTGGCGGCCGAGGTAGAGGAAGAAGGGCTTGTCGTAGAACCGCTCGGCGATGTCGTCGATCGGGTGGTCGCCGTCGAGGAACTGGCTGATCTTGTCGGGCAGGGTGTAGAGCTGGTCGAGGATGAACTCCATCTCCTTGGGCTCCATCGTCTTGCGTACCTGAGCCAGCTGGAGCGCGATCAGCGAGAGCAGTGCGACCTGCGACGTGAAGGTCTTCGAGGCGGCAACGCCGACCTCGAGCCCGCAGCGCGTGAACAGCACCGACTCGGCTTCGCGTGTGATCTGCGTGCCCATCAGGTTCGTGATCGCAAGCGTGCGCGCACCGCCCTCGCGGGCGAGCTTGACGGCGTTGAC
>JAWVDL010000154.1:0-7977 GCA_033857355.1 Gaiellaceae bacterium
TGAAGCGGCAGGTCAGGCACCCGCCTCTGGAAACGCATCGTGCGTGACCGATCCGCAGATCGCCGCCAGAATAGGCAACCGCATTCGCCTGGCGAGGCCAAAAATGCTGCCGCCCGCGGACGCTTTCGAGATGGAGCTAGCCGGGCTCGAACCGGCGACCTCCTGGGTGCGATCCAGGCGCTCTCCCAACTGAGCTATAGCCCCGCGAGAGGAGAGTGTAGCCGCGGCAATAACAGGTTTTCCGAGGACTGATGGTTTCGGATGGTTGCCTGTTGGCGATTAATCGACAGGGTTGTCAACAGGGGAACCGCAGTCTCCTTTGGCGATGCGACACTCACGCAAGGGGCGGCCGTTTGCTCGGTCGCCCCTCCCCTATCCACCTAGGATCGCTCTCGTGCGTGCAGTCGTCCTCGACGGGCAGGGCAGGCCGGAGCTGCGGGACGTCCCGGAACCGGCCGGGTCCGGGCTGCTCGTGCGCGTGCGCGCGTGTGGGCTGTGCGGTTCAGACGTCGAGAAGCTCGGCCGCGGGCCTGCGGGGACCGTCCTTGGGCACGAGATCGCGGGCGAGCTCGAGAACGGCGACCGCGTCACCGTCGTCTCGCATGTCCCGTGCGGGACGTGCGAGCGGTGCCTCGCGGGACATCAGTCGACCTGCGGCGAGTTCCGGGCCAGCCGAGTCGAGCCCGGCGGGTTCGCGGAACTGGTGCGCGCGTCGCACTGCGTGCCCGTTCCGGCGGAGGTCGAGGAGCTGGCGACGGTCTACGTCGAGCCGTTGGCATGCGTTCTCCGCGCGGCTGAGCGGGTTCCGCGGGGGCGCATCCTCGTCGTCGGATGCGGATCGGTCGGCCTGCTCTTCCTGCAGGTCCTCCTTCGCCGTGGCGACGAGGTGGTTGCTTCGGATCCACGCGCAGACAGGCTGGCGCGCGCGCTCGAGCTCGGAGCGACCGAGCTGCGTGACCCGGTAGCCGCGGCAGTGCTCACCGCTCCCGGAGGGCTGAACGACGCGCTCGCCCGGCTCGAGCCCGGCGGAACGCTCGTCGTCTTCGCCGCGCCACGGCAGCCCGTTCCGGCCGCGCTCGACGCGATCTACCGCAAGGAGCTGAGCGTCGTCGGCTCGCGCTCGGCCACGCCCGCCTACTTCCGCGCCGCGATCGGCCTCCTGCCCTGGCTCGAGCTCCCACCGGCGACCTGGCTGCCGCTCGATCGATTCGCCGAAGGGCTCGACCTCTATCGCAGCGGCGAGGCGCTCAAGGTCGTTTTCCGGCCTTGAGGGCGCTGCGCTACTACGGTCCAGGCGATCTGCGCCTGGAGGAGGTTCCGCGGCCCGAGCCCGGCCCCGGCGACGTGCTCGTGCAGATCGAGGTCGCGCTCACTGACGGCACCGACGCGAAGACGTTCGAGCGCGGGCATCCGGTCCTGCTCGACGAGCTGCCGAGCCCGTTCGGCCATGAGTTCTGCGGTGTGGACGTCGCGACCGGGCGCCGGGTCGTCGCGGCCAACTCGGCGCCCTGCGGCGCGTGCAACGCCTGCACGCGCAGTGAGGAGACGCTTTGCGAGGCGCTCCGGCCGTTCCTGAACGGCGCCTACGCGGAGTTCCTGGTCGTGCCCGAGCGCATCGCGCGCGTGAACCTGCTTGCGCTGCCCGACGGCGTCGCGCCCGAGGTCGCGGCGCTGGTCGAGCCGCTTGCCTGCTGCCTCCACGGGGTCGAGCGCGCGGGCGTGCGCGCGGGCGACGCCGTCGCGATCGTCGGTGCCGGCCCGATCGGGCTGATGCTTTGCGCCTGCGTCGCCGACGCGGGTGGAACGCCTGTGGTCGTCGGCGGACGCGCCGAGCGTCGAGCGCTCATTCCGCTCTTCGGCGGGCGGCCCGGTGACGGACGCGGCGCCGACGTCGCGATCGAGGCCGCCGGCACGGACGAGGCATGGCGCGATGCGATCGCGCTCGTCCGTCCCGGCGGGACGGCCGTCCTGTTCGGTGGGCGCGAGCCCGGCACGACGCTCGAGCTCGATACCTACCGCCTCCACTACGAGGAGCTGACCATCCGAGGAGCGTTCCACCACACGCCGCGGCACGTCCGGGCGGCGCTTGCCTTCCTCGTCAGCGGCGCCTATCCGTGGCAACGGCTCGTGACGCACGAGGTCGGACTGGAGGGCGTGACCGGGCTCTTCGTGGACCCGCCGCGCGACTATCTGAAGGCAGCCGTCCGCCCATGACCGAGCGATCTCTCACCGAGCGCGAGCTCAACCGCGCCCTCCTCGCGCGCCAGCTGCTGCTCGAGCGCAAGCGGCTGAGCGTCGCCACGGCGCTCGAGCGCATCGGCGGCCTGCAGGCGCAGCACGGTCCCTCCCCCCACATCGCACTGTGGTCGCGCATCGTCGGCTTCCGTCCGGGACAACTCGACAGGGCCTTGCGCGACCGAAAAGCCGTGAAGGCAACGCTCATGCGCGTCACGCTGCACATCCTCTCCACTCGCGACTACTACGCCTTCGAGCCCGCGCTGCGCCTCGCGCGGGCCGCCTGGTGGGCCGACGTCGGCTCGCGCGTGGGCGTGGAGTACGACTTCGAGGAGGTCGGACGCCGAACCCTCGAGCTCGTCGGCGCCGGCGACAGCGCACCGAGCGAGCTCAAGGAGCTGACTCTCGGCCTGACCAAGGGACCGGAGCCGAGCAGCGGCTTCCACTGGCGGCTCGCCGTTGGCTCGGCCTCGCTCGTCCACACTCCACCCTCGGGCTTCTGGGGCCACCACGGCCCGGGTCGGTTCGCGTCTGCGGCCGGCTGGCTCGGCCGTGCCGTCACGGAGGAGGACGGCGACCTCGCGCTCCTCGTCCGCCGCCACCTCGGCGCCTTCGGGCCGGCGACGCGCGGCGATGTCTCGTCCTGGAGCGGCCTTCCGGTCTCGGCTCTCGCGCCGAGCTTCGAGCGCCTGAAGCTCGAGGAGTACCGCGACGAGCGCGGACGGCGCCTCTACGACGTTCCACGCGCGCCGCTGCCGCCGGCCGACACACGCCCGCCCGTCCGCTTCCTGCCCAAGTGGGACAGCACACTGCTGGCGTACGAAGCGCCCGAGCGCACGCGGATCCTGCCGGAGCGCTACCGGAAGACCGTGATCCGCAAGAACGGCGACGTCCTGCCCACGTTCCTGATCGACGGGTTCGTCGCGGGATCGTGGAGCGTCAAGCGGACGACCAAGGTCGCGGCGCTCCAGCTCGACCCGTTCGAGCCCGTTCCGCGCGGTTGGAAGCGCGAGCTCGTCGAGGAGGGCGAGTTGCTCCTCGGGCTGCTCGAGCCGGACGCGCCGGCGTACGAAGTGCGGCTCTAGAAAAGGACGAGCTCGGGCTCGCGCTCACCGCGTAGCACCGCGAGATCGACCTCGACACAGCGAATCCCGCGCGCCTCCGCGAGTGTCACCGCCTGCGGCTTGAGCTGTTGCGCCGCAAGCACGCCGCGGCACTGCTCCTTCGCCGGGTCGAGCCGGATCCGCTCGAGATAGCGCGTGAGCTGCTCGACCGCGTCGATCGTCGCGACGCGCTTGATCTCGACGGCGACCCAGCCGTCCTCGCAATCACGGCACATCAGGTCGACCGGGCCGAGGTCGGTCGGCCACTCGCGCCGCACGAGCCGAAGTGCCTCGCCGAGCGACTCCGGCCTGTCGGCCAGCGCCTCCTGGAGATGCGCCTCCACCCCGTCCTTCTCCAGTGCGGCGGCCTCCCCCATGTCGTGCTCGACGTCGCTCAGAACCTCGACGAGCCGGATCTCGAGCCGGTCCTCGGTCTTGCCCGCGCGCTTTCGCACCACGAGCGTCGAGCCGTCGTCCTCGATCACGGTCGGTGGAGTCATCCAGTTCAGCGGCTTGTAGCCGCCGGCGTCTGCATGCACGAGCACGGAGCCGTCGGACTTCAGCATCAGGAGCCGAGTCGACTCGGGCAGGTACGCGCTCAGACGGCCGGAGTAGGTGACTTCGCAGCGGGCGACGATGAGACGCACGGCGGGGGACCGTACTGGCCATTTCGGACAGTACGGCCCCGCGCCGACTCCGGTTAGGTCCCGGTCAGGACGCAGTTGGAGCGCGCGTTCGAGTACTCCTGCTGGACGTAGTAGAAGTGCCCGTTGATCGTCTGGTTGTACTGGCCGTAGGCGGTCGAGCCGGTCGCCGTGCCGAAGTTCCACGCGCACTTGTCGCCGTTCTCGTAGCCCGCCAGGTCGTACCAGGCGTTCCCGAGCGGGTCGGTGATCGTCTCGGCGTGTTCGTGGCTGACAACGTTGATCGTGGGATCCGCGGCATCGCCGTTCGGGTGCTGCGTCGAGTCGCAGCCGCTCGGGACGGTCATCGTGTACGGCTGATTCGCATAGAGCGTGACCGTCGAGCCGCTGCCGTACGAGCTGTGGTAGGCGCAGTACTGGCTGAAGGCGCAGTTGGCGGAGTCGTAACAGCTGCCGACGTTCTGTGGCGTGAACAGGAAGAACTCGGTCGTCCCGTTCGAAACCCACCCCTGCGCATTCTTGATGCGCGTGATCTCCGCCTGCAGCTGCGCGTCGGACAGGCAGACGCTCGTCTGGGTCACGGTGTCGGTACAGCCGCTCGCCGGGAAGGCCGCCGTGTCGACAACCGAGCCGGCAAACGTGGAGCTGTACTGGATGTAGGTCTTCGGATTCGAGCCCTGGTAGTACTGCGTCGTCGAGTAGTAGACGTTCGAGGTTCGGCCGCTGTCGGTCGCGACATCCCCGAAGTACCGGTTGATCGTCGACGTGTAGCCCGGGCTGACCGAGTAGCCGGCCGGAATCCAGTAGATCGCGTAGACCTTGTTCGTCGGCATGATCGGCCCGCCGTGGTACGAGAGCTTGCCGAGGCCGCTGACGGCGGTCGCAAAGTTGCTCGCCTTCGTGAGAGCCGGAACCTGGCCCAGGATGCGTTGGGCGGCGGGCGGCGGGCCGTCGCCGAACGCTCCGGCGGCTAGGCACAGGGCTGTTGCGGTCGTCAGGACGACCGCGATGATGAGACGGCGCATCGATGAACCCCTTTCGTGAGGACTGCGGAAGCGGCGGAGAGTAAGCGACCTCGAAACTGCTGTCAACAAAAGAAACCAGCAGATTTGCAGCAGGAAACTGCAGGCTTACGCTAGTTGCGCTGGATTCGCGAGCCGCCGATTATCTGCTCGCGGCCGTCGTCGAAGCGCACCCAGGCCTTTCCCTTGCCGTCGTAGTCCGGCGACCAGACGAGGAGCGTCGCGGGCTCGCCGCCAACCTTGACCCGCTCCGTCCCTTCCGGCTCCGCGCCGCTCCACACTCGGACGAAGGGGTTCTCCTCCGCCTCGCGGCCGATCGTCGTCTCCTCGGTGTGGCCTGGCAGCACTCGCGTCTCCGGCGGAAGCGGCATCAGCACGTCCATCACGGAGCTGCGGACCCGCTCGACGTCCCCGCCGCCGACGGCATCGCGGAACAGCGTGTCGCCGGTGAAGCACACGATCTCGTTGACGACGAACGACAGCCCGTCGTCCGAGTGGCCGGGCGTTTCGAGCGCCCGCACGACGAGCCCGCCGGTCTCGAGGTCGCCCTTGACGATTTCGAGCCCGAAACGCTCGCCGAGCTCGTCGTCGCCGGCGACGTGATCCGGGTGCGAGTGGGTCGTCAAGAGATGCGTAACGGTCAGCTGCTCCTCTTCGACTGCCCGGAAGAGCGGCTCGAGCGGCGCACCGCTGTCGACGAAGACCGCGGTGCCTCCCGGCTCGTCGCCGACGAGATAGGCGTTCGAGAGCCAGTCGGGATGCATGCTGCGGTGAACGAGCATCGGCGCGTTAGGCTACTAGCGAACCCGAGGATGGAGGTCCGATGCCTGGCCTGATGGCACGTACGGCGGAGATCATCAAAGCGAAGTACTCGAAGCTGCTCAACCGCGCCGAGAACCCGACGGAGACGCTCGATTACTCGTACGAGAAGCAGCTCGAGCTGCTCCAGAACGTGAAGCGCGGCGTCGCCGACGTCACGACCTCCAAGAAACGGCTTCAGCTGCAGACGCAGCAGCTCGAGCAGAGCCTCGTCAAGCTCGAGACCCAGGCACGCCAGGCGCTCGGAGCCGGCCGCGAGGATCTGGCCCGCCAGGCACTCGAGCGCAAGTCGGGAATCCAGGCGCAGCTCCAGGGACTCGACGAGCAGGTGAAGGGCCTCGACGCGCAGCAGCAGAAGCTCGTCTCGAGCGAGCAGCAGCTTCAGGCCAAGATCGAGGCGTTCCGCTCGCAGAAGGAAGTCATCAAGGCGCAGTACTCCGCGGCCGAGGCGCAGGTGCGCATCGGCGAAGCGGCGACCGGAATCGGCGAGCAGATGGCCGACACGGGCCTGGCGATCCAGCGGGCGAAGGACAAGACCGAGCAGATGCAGGCACGCGCCGGCGCGATCGAGGAGCTCGTCGAGTCGGGCGCGCTCGACGACTTCACGAGCGACGGGACGACGAAGCTCGACCGCGAGCTCGCGCAGATCTCATCGCAGTCGCAGGTCGACGACGAGCTCGCGAAGATGAAGGCCGAGCTCGGGCCGGGCGAGACCAAGAAGGAGATCGAGACGTGATCGTCCGGATCATGGGCGAGGGGCAGTACCGGGTCGACGACGAGACCGCTCGGAAGCTGAACGCGCTCGACGACCAGGTCAGCTCGGCGGTCGAAGGCGGCGACGAGGAACAGATTCGCGGCCTGCTCGCGCAGCTTGCCCAGGCGGTTCGCGACGGCGGGGAGCGGCTCGCGGATGCGGATCTCTCCGCCTCCGAGGCGATCGTCCCGCCGGAGGATCTGTCGGTTGACGAGCTGCGCGAGCTGCTCGAGGGCGAGGGACTCATCCCCGACCTGCCCGAGGCCTAAGCGCCCGCGCAGCTGTCGGCGCACAGCGCAAAGTCGACACGCAATTGGAACAGACGCGTGCGGCTACGCGCGGTAGTTTCGATCGCAGAGGGTGGTGGTTGGCCACCACCCTTCTTAATGAAGGGAGGGGGCCGCGCGCGCACGCGCGCGTGAACCTCGTAAGCCGACTCCGCTAGACGGGCGCGCCGTACGTGGCGAACCAGCGCGACAGATCCTGCTCGATCGGCAGCTCTCCCTCGAGCTTCGCCTTCAGCTCGAGCTCGCGTGCGTTGTCGCGCTCCTGGCCATCGCCTTTCGGGACGAACGGCCAGAACGCGCCCCGCTTGTACCCGTAGATGAAGTACACCGGCTTCCCTTCGCCTTCGAATCTGAACACCGCGGCGAGCAGCTGCGGCCCGAAGCCCTGCGCCTCTAGCTCCGAAGAGATCGCGTGGATTCCGGTCACGAGATCCTCGAGCTCGGGGTCGCGCAGCACGATCCAGGTGTAGCCGTACTCGTCCTCGCGTCGGTCGAGCTTCGTTCCGGACTCGGCCGCAACGCTGTCGAGGAGCTGCTGCATCTCGCTTTCCGCGCGCACGAACTCGCCGGAGGACTGCGGCTTGAAGACGATCCCGGCCGCGCCCGCGGGCTTCAGCCCAAGCTCGGTGTCGAGCGTGACCGCGGCCGTCGAGAGCGCGAACAGCCGCTCGCCCGCGGCCTCCTTCAGCTGTTTGCGCCCTAGCAGGACGTCGCGCAGGCCCAAGGCTTCTAAGCCGCGCGACCCATCTCGCGGGCGATCTTCTCGAGCGCCGCAAGCCGCTTCTCGAGCGGCGGGTGATCCATGAACAGCTCGGCGGTGCGCTGCTTGATGCTCGTCGGGACGATGAAGAACGCGTTCATCCCGGCGACCTCGCGTAGATCGCGCTCGGGGATCTGCATGATGTTGCTCGAGATCCGCTGGAGCGCGCTCATCAGGTGCTCCGGCGCGCCGGTGATCAGCGCCGAGCCGCGATCGGCCGCGTACTCGCGGTAGCGCGAGATCGTCCTGATCAGGACGTAGCTGATCGCGTAGGTCACGACCGACACGGCCAGAACGATCAGCCAGATGGGCGGCCCGTTCGAGTCGCGACCGCGGCCCCCGCCGAGCATCCC
>JAWVDL010000155.1:0-4365 GCA_033857355.1 Gaiellaceae bacterium
CGAGATGCTGATCGTGCCCGGCGCGGCCGGCGAGATCGGCGTCCTCGCACGGCATGCTCCGCTCGTTGCGACCCTCAAGGCAGGCTCGACGCGCGTGCACGTGACCCAGGGCGACGTGAAGGAGTTCGCGACCGGACCCGGCTTCTTCAAGGTCGAGCTCGACCGTGCGATCGCGCTGGTCGACGACGCCGCCGACGTCGGACAGATCGACCGAGACCGTGCTCAGAAGCAGCTCGAGGAGGCGCGAACCGAGCTCGAGCGCGTCGAGGCGGGCGAGTCGGAGGCCGATCGCTGGCAGCTCGAGCAGCGCATTGCCCATGCGGAGAACCAGCTCCGCGTCGCGGGCGCCGCCGGGTAGCGACTGGCACACTTGGCGTGTGCGCTGGCTCGCCGCCGCACTCGCATCTGCCCTGCTCGTCGCGGGATCCGCGTCAGCCGGGACGACCTTGCAGCCGACGTGGAAATCCCTCCGTCGACCGTTGCACCTTCCGCGGGTCGCTCCCGGCTCGCCATGTCCCGTTTCGGCGCTGAGGAACGCGCGCTTGAAGCGCGGGGAGGTCCGGCCGCTGCTCGGCGTCGGCCCGGCATATCCGGTCCTGAACGGGCGGTACCTCGACTTCTTCTGGCCGACGCTGCCGTCGCAGCCCGATTTCGACGGGACGGGCTGGAGCGGCAACAAGGTGATGTGGGTCGTCGCCGCGGGCTACCGTGGCCGCGTGCTCGTCCGCGGGCGCCAGGTGGACGGCACTCACGAGCTGCGCTTCGATGCTCCGATGACGCGCGAACGGAAGCTGTTCGGCTCGACGGGAGTCGACCCGGTTCGCCGCTATCCGGGCTACACCCGGGTGCAGGCGCCCGGTTGCTACGCCTACCAGGTCGACGGCGCCGGATTCAGCCGAGTCATCGTCTTTCAGGCCCGGATCGTCCCGCCACCGCAGCAGCCTTAGGTAAACTGAGGGGGCAGTCCCGGAGAGCTTTGAACGGCAGCTTGGCGACCGGGTCAACAAACGCCTAAAGAGCCCGCGGAGCCCCGGCTCCCGACCTCTTTGGGCACGGGAGTGACGTTGAGGCAAGAGCGCATAGCGAAACTGAAGGAGCTTCTCGAGCAGCGCATCGTCGTGCTCGACGGCTCTTGGGGCGTCCTGATCCAGCGCGACGTGCGCGGGGAGGAGGCGTACCGCGGCGAGCGGTTCCGCGACCATCCGCGCGACGTCGCCGGCGACCCGGATCTCCTGAACATCACCCGGCCCCAGGTCGTGACCGCGATCCACCGCTCCTACTTCGAGGCCGGCGCGGACATCGCCACGACCAACACCTTCACGGCGACCTCGATCGGCCAGGCCGACTATGCGCTGGAGCAGCACGCCGCCGAGATGAGCCTCGCGGGCGCGCGCCTGGCGCGCGAGGTCGCGGACGAGTTCGGCGGCTTCGTCGCGGGCTCGGTCGGCCCGCTCAACGTCTCGCTCTCCCTGTCCCCGCGCGTCGAGGATCCGACCTACCGCTCGCACACCTTCGACCAGGTGCAGGAGGCCTACGCGGAGCAGGTCCGCGCCCTGGACGAGGGCGGGGTGGACCTCCTCCTCATCGAGACGATCTTCGACACGCTGAACGCGAAGGCCGCGATCGCCGCGGCAGCCGACGTCGCGCCCGAGCTCCCGCTCTGGATCTCCTTCACGGCGATCGACAAGAGCGGGCGCAACCTGTCCGGCCAGACGGTCGAGGCGTTCTGGACGTCGATCGAGCACGCGAAGCCGCTGATCGTCGGCGTCAACTGCTCGCTCGGCGCCAGCGAGATGCGGCCGTTCGCCGAGGATCTGGCGCGCGTCGCCACGACCTACGTCTCGTGCCACCCGAACGCGGGCCTCCCGAACGAGATGGGTCTGCACGACGAGCAGCCCGCAGACACGAGCGGCTTCCTCGGCGAGTTCGCACGAGACGGCCTGTTGAACGTCGTCGGCGGCTGCTGCGGGACGACGCCCGAGCATGTGCGCGCGATCGTCGCGGCGATTGACGGCGCGGAGCCACGCCCGATCCCGGAGCCCTCGCCGAGGCCGCGGTTCTCGGGCCTCGAGCCCTTCGAGATCGGGCCGGACACGGGCTTCGTGATGATCGGCGAGCGCACGAACGTGACGGGCTCGGCGCGCTTCCGCCGGATGGTCGAGGCCGACGACTGGGCCGGCGCCGCGGACGTCGCGCTCGAGCAGGTGCGCGGCGGCGCGAACTTCCTCGACGTGAACATGGACGCCGACCTGCTCGACAGCGTCCAGGCGATGACGACGTTCCTGAACCTCGTCGCCACCGAGCCCGAGGTCGCGCGGATCCCGGTGATGATCGACAGCTCACGCTGGAGCGTCCTCGAAGCCGGGCTCAAGTGCGTCCAGGGCAAGGGGATCGTCAACTCGATCAGCCTCAAGGAGGGCGAGGAGCAGTTCCTCGAGCAGGCGCGGCGGATTCGGCGCTACGGCGCCGGCGTCGTCGTGATGGCGTTCGACGAGCAGGGCCAGGCCGACACGGTCGAGCGCAAGGTCGCGATCTGCGGGCGCGCGTACGACCTGCTCGTCGCCGACGGCTGGGCGCCCGAGGATCTGATCTTCGACCCGAACGTGCTCGCGGTCGCGACCGGGATCGAGGAGCACGACGAATACGCGAAGGCCTTCATCGAGGCCCTCCCGCTGATCAAGGAGCGCTGCCCGGGCGTGCGCACGAGCGGCGGGATCTCGAACCTCTCGTTCTCGTTCCGCGGCAACGACGTCGTGCGCGAGGCGATGCACTCCGCGTTCCTCTTCCACGCGATCCGTGCCGGGCTCGACATGGGCATCGTCAACGCGGGCCAGCTGAGCGTCTACGAGGACATCGACCCCGAGCTGCTCGAGCACGTGGAGGACGTGATCTTCAACCGGCGGCCCGACGGGACAGAGCGACTCGTCGAGCTAGCGAGCCGGGTGGAGGGCTCGGCGACGAAGCGCGAGCTCGACCTCTCGTGGCGCGAGGCCCCCGTGGAAGAGCGGCTCGCACACGCGCTCGTCCACGGAATCGTCGACTTCATCGAGGAGGACACAGAGGAGGCTCGCACCCGCGCGCCGCGCGCGCTCGACGTGATCGAGGGGCCGCTCATGGACGGCATGAAGATCGTCGGCGACCTGTTCGGCGCGGGGAAGATGTTCCTGCCGCAGGTGGTGAAGAGCGCGCGGGCGATGAAGCGCGCGGTCGCCTACCTCGAGCCGTACATGGAGGCCGAGAAGGCCGCCGCGGGCGGCTCGAACGGGCGCGCGCGCGGGAAGATCGTGCTCGCCACCGTCAAGGGCGACGTGCACGACATCGGCAAGAACATCGTCGGCGTCGTGCTCGGCTGCAACAACTACGAGGTGCTCGACCTCGGCGTGATGGTGCCGGCGGACACGATCCTCGACACCGCGCTCGCCGAGGAAGCGAACGTCGTCGGGCTCTCCGGCCTGATCACGCCGTCGCTCGACGAGATGGTCAACGTCGCGCGCGAGATGGAGCGGCGCGGGCTGGACTTGCCGCTGCTGATCGGCGGTGCGACGACGTCCAAGCAGCACACCGCGGTGCGGATCGCGCCCGCCTACGGACAGCCGACGCTGCACGTCCTCGACGCTTCGCGGGTGGTCGGCGTCGTCTCGGACCTGCTCGAGCCCGGCCGCCGCGATCGGCTCGACACAGAGAACCGGGAGCTGCAGGAACGCCTGCGCGAGCAGCACGCCGAGAAGGAGCGCAAGCCGCTCCTGCCCTTCGCGGAGGCGCGCGCGAACCGCGAGCGCCTCGCGTTCGACGAGCTCGCTGTGCCGTCGTTCCTCGGCCGGCGCGTCGTCGAGCCCGACCTCGCGACGCTGCGCGAGTACGTGGACTGGCAGTTCTTCTTCCACGCGTGGGAGCTCAAGGGCAAGTTCCCGGCGATCCTCGAGCAGCCGGCCGCGCGTGACCTCTGGAACGACGCGCAGGAGCTTCTCGACGAGATCGTCCGCGACAGGTCGTTGCAGGCGCGAGGTGTCTACGGCTTCTGGCCCGCGTCGTCCGACGGCGACGGTATCGTTGTCGAAAATGGCAACACGACTTTCAACATGCTGCGCCAGCAGAGCGCGTACGGCGACAGTCGCCCGAACCGCTCCCTCGCCGACTACGTCTCCCCGAGCGGCGACCACATCGGCGCGTTCGCGGTCACCGCTGGCCTCGGCACCGGGCAGCTCGCCGCCCGCTACGAGGCCGAGCACGACGACTATCGCGCGATCATGGTCAAGGCGCTCGCCGACCGGCTGGCCGAGGCGTTTGCCGAGTACCTGCACGCAGTCGCGCGGCGGGAGTGGTACGAGAGCGGCCCCGAGCTGACCACCGAACAACTCATCTCCG
>JAWVDL010000156.1:0-15123 GCA_033857355.1 Gaiellaceae bacterium
GCGGAAGGACTTCAACTCGTACGGCTCGCGGCGCGGCAACCACGAGGTGATGGTTCGCGGCACGTTCGCGAACGTCCGGCTCAAGAACCTGCTCGTCGAGGGCAGCGAGGGCACGTGGACGGTGCACATCCCGAGCGGCGACGAGATGACCATCTACGACGCGTCGGCGCGCTACCTGGCAGAGGGCACGCCGCTCGTCGTCCTCGCGGGCAAGGAGTACGGCTCCGGCTCGTCGCGCGACTGGGCGGCGAAAGGGCCGAACCTGCTCGGCGTCCGGGCGGTGATCGCGGAGAGCTATGAGCGGATCCACCGGTCGAACCTGCTGATGATGGGCATCCTGCCGCTCCAGTTCCTGGACGGGGAGACGCCGGACACGCTCGGGCTGAGCGGCCGAGAGGAGTTCTCGGTCGAAGGCGTCGAGAACGGCGAGGCGCACGAGGTGACCGTTCGCGCCGACGACAAGGAGTTCCGCGCGCGCGTGCGCCTCGACACGCCGCGCGAGCGCGACTATTTCCGGCACGGCGGCATCCTGCTCTACGTCCTGCGCCGGCTCCTCTCCGACTAAGTAACAGTCTGTTACTAAGGCTGGAGCGTCAGGGGGACGCTGCGAACGTGGATCCGCGAGCCGTCCGCGGCTGAGCGCTCGAAGACGACGAGCGAGCCCTGGGTCGTGCTGCTCACGCGGAAGGCGACCGGGAACGAGAACGTGCCTCGCGTGCCGGTGCCCGAGGTTGCCGTCTCGAAGTGCTTCGCCAGGACCGCTCCCGATGCGCCACGCAGCTCCCACTCGAACGTCGCCTCGAACGTGTTCGCTGTGCCGCGTGCCGTGAAGGGACTGCTCACCGCGGTCGCGAAGCCCGGCGACTCGACGAGGATCGCCGGCGTCTCGCTCTCGAAGTCTGCGCGGGTGAGCCCGCGGTCGAGCTTGACGCCGCCGAGTGAGGACACGGCGTGCCCGTCGATCCGCAGCCGGACCGTCTTGACCGTCGGGAACTGGGTCAGCGTGTAGACGACCTGTGCCAGGCGCTCGCGCGTCGCCGGGGCGCCTTCCCCCTCGCGGAAGCGCCCTGAGAGATCCACTCGTGCGAGGCCGTCGGCGACCGCAAGGTCGAGCAGCCGGGTATCGGGTGGAACGGCGGTCGTGAGCCCCGCGGCGAGCTCACGGTCGCTCGGCCCGTCGAGCACCGCGCGCAGCGCGGCGGCCGCGACTCCGCGCTCGGGCGTCTGGACCGGCTCGCCCGCGGCCACCTGGTCGCCCGCGACGAAGTAGGGGACGACCGTGGAGGCCGCCGAACGCTGCGTGGTCGTGCCCGGCTGGGTGACGGGAGGCACTCCAGCTGTCGTCGTGACGGTCACGGTTCGCACCTTCGAGCCGCTGCCGCAACCGGCGCAGGCCGCGACGGCGAGGAGCAAGAGCGCAGACCGCCTCATCTCTGGACGATCCTAGTCTTCGATCGTCTCGAACCCGCCGCTCGGGCCGCGGCGCACGCGCCTGGGCCTCCGGTCGAGCGGATGGAGCTCGCTTCGCTGTAGATCGCGGCAGATGGCGCGCGTGACGAAGAAGACCACGATCGGCAGGACGATCACGGCGACGCGGAAGATCCAGATCTGCTGGACGTACGAGAGCTGCAGGTGGGCGACCGCCTGGTCGAGCGAGCCGGCGACGAACACGAGCCAGACCCACGTGAAGAACGCCGCGCCGACCGCCGTCCGCCACGGATTGTCGCGCGGCCGGTCGAGCAGCTCGTGCCGCGCGCGGTCGCCGGTCTTGCGCCGCTCGATCGCCGGCCACATGTAGAGAAAGCCGAAGACGACGAGCGGGAACAACGCGCCGCCGAAGAACGCGTTCGGTACGACGGTGTAGCCGAAGACGTGGATCTCGAGCGGGGGCATCAGCCGCAGCGCACCGATCAGCCAGCCGATGTACCAATCCGGTTGGGCACCGTTCGTGGCCAGGTCCGGACGGTAGGGGCCCCACAGCCACACTGGGTTGATCTGGAAGAGCCCGCCGAGCAGGAACAGCACCGCGACGACGCCGAGCATCAGCCCGAGCGAGCGGAAGGCATAGCTCGGCCACAACGGCGTCCCGACGACGTTCCGCTCGGTCCGCCCCCGCCCGCGGAAGTCGGTGTGCTTCTGCCGCACGATGATCGCCAGGTGAATCGCGAGCAGCGTCGCGATCACGAGCGGGACGATCAGGACGTGGACGATGTAGAGCCGTCCGATGAAGACCTCCCCGCCCGGGAAAGGGCCTCCCCAGGCGAGCGCGGCGAGCCACGCGCCCGCGACCGGGATCGACATCAGCACCGAGTAGCCGATCGCAAGCCCCATCCCCGAGAGCAGGTCGTCGGCGAGCGAGTACCCCGCATAGCCCTCGAAGAGCGCCAGCCCGAGCATGGTCAGGCCGACCCACATGTTGATGTCCCGCGGCTTCCGAAACGCGCCCGTGAAGAAGATCCTCATCAGGTGCAGGACGATCGCCGCGACGAACACGTTCGCCGCCCAGTGATGCGCCTGCCGGATCAGCAATCCGGCCTTGACCGAGAACGAGATCTGCAGCGTCGACTCGTACGCCTTGGTCATCTCCGTGCCGCGCAGGGGCGCATAGGTGCCGTGGTAGATCACGTGCTGGAACGACGGCTTGAAGAAGAACGTCAGGTAGATCCCGCTGGCCACGAGGAAGACGAAGCAGTAGAGCGCGATCTCGCCGAGCATGAAGCTCCAGTGGTCGGGAAAGACGTAGCGCAGCGTCTTCTTCAGCAGCGGCGCGGAGCCCAGCCGCTCGTCCAGCGCGCGGACGGCCTTCCGGATCAACTCTTCCGCACCCCCCACCACGAGGGGCCGACGCGCCCCGAGAAGTCGCCCGCAGCGACGAGATGGCCCTCGCCGTCGATCTCGAGCGGGAGCTGCGGAAGCGCGCGTCCCGCGGGACCGAAGATGCGATGTCCACCGGTCGAGACGTCGAACGTGGAGTAGTGGCACGGACAGACGAGCGCCGGCTTCGGCGAGGTCGGGTCGTAGAGCGGGTAGCGGAACTCGGACACCGCGCAACCCGCATGGGTGCAGATCTTCGAATAGGCGGCGAACCCTTCGGGCGCCCAGCCCGTGCGTTCCGGGGGCAGGTCGAGCTCGTCCGGGCGAACGTGCACGACGACGACCGAGGACGCCATGCGCTCCTTGTCGGCACCCTCGGCGAAGCCGGTGATCGTCCCGCCGAGCTCGATGGCGTGAGCGGCGATCGGCTCGCCGTGCTCGTCGACGAGCCGCCGGCCGCGTCGCCATGGCGACTCCGACAGGATCTTCGTCGCGTCGGAACCGCACGAGAGCGCGGGTAGCACGAGAGCGCCGGCGAGCGCGGAGCCCGCGCCGCCTGCCGCGAGCACGAGCAGGCGCTTGCGCGTGACGCCCTCGCCCGCTTCGGCAACGAGCTCCTCCACCTCCGCTTGCTCGACGGGGTGGTCGAGCTCGGGGCGCTCCTCGACGTGCGTGTCCTGTGGGAGGATCGGGTTCGCCGCGAGCGCCGCCGCTGCCGCGGCGAACGCGAAGGCACCACCGAGGGTCAGCCCGAGCAGCTGCGTGTTCGCGCTCGTGAAGTAGACGACCGCGAAGACGACGACGGCGCCCGGAACGAGCGCCAGCAGCGCGAGGGCGAGCAGCTCGGCGCGCGGATGCGTCGGCCGGGGAGGCAGCCCCGGGGTCGGCGGAGGCTCCGGCTTGCCCCGCCCGAACAGGAGCAGGATCGCCGCGACCAGCCAGCGGATCACTCGCCGGCCCGCTTTCCGAGCACGCGGATCAGGAGCACGAGCGCCAGCGCGCCCACGAACCAGGTCGCCATGCCCTCCGGAACGGGCCCGATGTCGAACATCCCCCAGCCGCCTTCGTCGCGCGGGTGCTTTGCGTACTGGACGTAGCGCGCGATCGACGCCAGGTCGCCGTCGGAGATCTGGTCCGGCCCGAAGCGTGGCATCACGTAGGGGCCGATCCGTACGGCCTCGGCGATCTGCGTGGGCGTCGCGTGCAGCAGCGTCGGGATCGAAGCTCCTGGCATCGCGCCGCCGCGCCCTACGATCTGGTGGCATTGCGCGCAGTTCGCGGCGAAGAGCCGCTGCCCGTCGCTGACGCTTCCCTGCGCCGGATCGACGGTCGGGACTGCCGGCCCACCGAGCGAGCCGATGTACGCAACGAGGTCGTCGATCTGGTCGCTCGGGTAGGCCGGCTCCGAGCGCTGCGGCTCGGAGCGTGGGCTGTCGAGCGGCATCCGGCCGGTGCGAAGGTAGAAGTCCGCGGCCGCGGCACCCGCTCCGTGCAGGTCCGGCCCCCGGCCGCGAATTCCCCGAGCGTCGAGGCCGTGGCAGGACGCGCAGCCGGTCTGGAAGAGCTGCTTGCCGTGCTGAGGGTCTCCGGCCGCGGCCGCCGAGCCGGCGAGGACGAGCGTGCAAACCGCTGCGGCGACGACCCTCATGCTCGCTCCCTCACGATCCCGCCGAGCCCGCCGAGCGCGAGGCCCGCGCCGATCAGGACGAGCCACCAGCCGAGAAGCGCGCCGACGAGGGCGAACACGACGCCGACGCCGAGCGCGACCGTCGACAGCGAGTAGTCGGGCAGCGTGCGATCGCGCTCGCGCCCGGGCCGCAGCAGGAAGGCGATCCCGGCGAGCCAGGCAAGGCCCGCGGCACCGAGGAACTCTCCCCATGCCTGCCAGTCCCAGGAGGCCCAGACGCCTAGCACGGCGGCGAGCAGCGTGATCCACGCGGCCCAGGCGAGCACCGGCAGCGCACTCGTCCTCACCGCTGCTCCTCGAGCTGCCGGTCGAGGAGCGGCGCGAAGGACGTGATCGGCGGGAGCGAGTCGAAGTTGTGCCGCGGGGGCGGCGAGGTCGTCCACCACTCGAGCGTGTGCCCGCCCCAGGGGTCGTTTCCGGCCGGAATGCGCCGCCGCAGCGACACGAAGAGGTTCCACGCGAACACGAGCAGCGAGAGCGCGATCACCGCGGACCCGACCGTCGAGACGACATTCAGCCAGGCGAGATCGCCGGTGTGCCGATAGTCGGCGACGCGCCGCGGCATCCCCTCCCAGCCCATCGCGAACATCGGGAAGAAGGTCAGGTTCGCGCCGACGAACATCAGCCCGAAGTGCACCTTCCCGAGCCCTTCGCGCAGCAGCGCGCCGGTCACCTTCGGAAACCACATGTACACGCCCGCGAAGAAGGCGAACAGGCTTCCCGCGAACAGCGTGTAGTGGAAGTGCGCGACGACGAACATCGAGTCGTGGACGTGGTAGTCGAGCGGTGGCGAGGCGACGAAGATCCCCGTCACCCCGCCGATCGCGAACAGCACGAGGAAACCGGAGGCGAAGAGGAGCGGCGTGCGCACCGAGATCCGCCCGCCGATCATCGTCCCGATCATGTCGAAGTACTCGATTCCCGCCGGAATCACGAGCAGCGTCGAGGTGAGCGCGAAGTACTTGTTCAGCACCTGTCCGGTGGCGAACATGTGGTGCGCCCAGACCGACATCGAGAGGCCCGCGAAGGCGAGCAGGCTGAGCACGAACGCGTGGTAGCCGAAGAAGCGCTTGCGCGAGAAGATCGCGACGGCCTCCGCGGCCGCGCCGACGAACGGGAAGAAGGTCACGTAGACGACCGGGTGCCCGTAGAACCAGAAGAGGTGCTGGTAGGCGATCGGCCCTCCGGCGGAGTCGAGGATGGACGCGCCGTGACGCTCGAGGAACAGGATGGTCATCGCGGCGATCAGCGCGGGGAAAGCGGTGACGACCATCAGGCACGTCGCGACCATGGACCAGGAGAAGACGGGGATCTTCAGCATCGTCATCTCCGGGGCGCGGTAGCGCAGCACCGCCGCGAGCAGGATCGCGCCGAGCAGGATCTGGCCGAGCGCGGCCATGATCACGCCGAGGATCCAGAGGTCCATCCCGTACCCCTGCGAATAGGGGAGCCCGGAGAGCGGGAAGTAGGCCGTCCAACCCGACTTGGCGGCGCCGTGCGCGACGAAGAAGCCGGAGAACATGGTCAGGCCGGCGCCGAGGTTCAGCACCTCCCCGAGCAGGACGAGCCGCGGCGCGGGAAGGTCGGCCGCGCCGATCTGCAGGGGGACGAAGTAGACGCCGAGCGCGAGCGCGAGCGGCGTCATCACGAGGTAGAACATCCCGCTGCCGTGCATCGTGAAGAGTTGGTTGTAGGTGTCGTGCGAGACGATCTGCAGGCCCGGCCACGCGAGCTCGGACCGCATCAGGAGCGCGAGGATCCCGCTGGCCGCGAAGAAGACGAGCGAGTAGATCGTCAGCCGCACGGCGACCCGCTTGTGGTCGACCGACGCGGCCCAGCTGGCGAGGCCGGGGCGGGGCGCTTCGGCGAGCGCGCTCATCGGATCACCAGCGTGAAGTCCATGTCGGAGTGGAGGAGTCCGCAGAACTCGGCGCAGTGGCCGCGGTAGACGCCCGGTTCGTCGAAGCTGAGCGTGAACCGCGTCGTCCTGCCCGGGAACGCGTCACGTTTGAACCGCTCGCCGGGGACCCAGAACGAGTGGATGACGTCCCGAGACGTGAGGATGAACTCGATCGGCTCCTTGGCGGGGAGTCGCAGCACCGGTGGATGGTCGGCGTCGCCGATCGTCTGCTTCCCGTCGAGCGAGAACCGCCAGCCCCACTGGAACGCGGTGACGTCGACGTGCACCTTCGCCTGCCGGCGGCGGTCGACCTTGTCCTCCACGTGGAAGGTCGCACCGACCAGGACGACGGCGATCGCGGCGAGCCCGAGCGCGTACAGGGACTCGACGACGTTTGCCTCGCTCCTGCCGCGTGCGGGCCCGGCTACGCCTCGGCTGCGGTAGCGCACGAGTGCGAAGACGACGAGCAGCGCGACCACGGCGACTGCGATCGAGATCACCCACAGGTACAGAGAGGCGAGGCCCCCGAACTCGTCCCTCGTGTCGACCGCTGCGAGCAACGCTCGGTGGTTACCCGTTGCGGCCGCGCGTAACCGCTAGAGGAGGCGCGTCGCGGTCGCCTTGAAGCTTGCGACCACGCGCTCGCCGACGCGCAGGCCGAGCCGGTCGACCGAAGCCGCCGTGACCTCGGCCGTGAGCGGGCCGACGCGCGCGCGCACGCGATTCCCCACCGTCACGAGCGAGGCGATCTCGCCCTGCACGTGGTTGAGCGCCGAGTCCGGCGAAGCGTCGCGCGCGACCGACACCGCCCACGGATAGACGACGAGCGCGACCTCCCCGGTCCCCCGGTCGGTCGAGTACACGAGCGACCCGTCCTCGAGCGTCACCTCCGTCAGGGCGCGGTCCGGGGTCAGACCCCTGACGTGTCCGCGCAGGACATTGCCCCCCGCGAAGCTCGCAACGAATGCGTCGGCCGGCGTGGCCAGCAACTCGTCGGGCGTCCCGAGCTGGCGAAGCTTCCCTTCCACGAGCACGCCGACCCGATCCGCAAGCGAGCACGCGTCCTCGAAGTCGTGCGTGACCAGCAGCGTCGGCAGCGCGAGCTCCCGCAACAGCCGGTGGAGCTCGGCGCGCACCTCGCCGCGCGTGTGCGGATCGAGCGCGGCCATCGGCTCGTCCAGGAGCAGCACCTGCGGCCGTCGCGCGAGCGCGCGGGCAAGCGCGACGCGCTGGCGCTCCCCACCGGAGAGGTCGCTCGGTCGAGCCTTGGCGAGGTGCGCAATCCCGAGCCGGTCGAGCAGCCCGTCGTGCCGCCCGCCGAACGCGACGTTCCGCTCGACGCTGAGGTGCGGGAAGAGCGCGTACTCCTGGAACACGACGCCGGCCGAGCGCGCCTCGGGCCGGACATTCACCCCGCTCGCGCTGTCGAACCAGACCTGCCCGCCGCAGACGATCCGCCCGCGCGGCGGGGGCACGAGTCCCGCGACCGCCCGCAGCAGCGTCGTCTTCCCCGCTCCCGACGGCCCGACGAGCGCGACGGTCTCGGCGCCCGCCGCGAGCGTCAGCTCGAGCGCGAAGGAGCGAAGCGGAACGGCGAGCTCGAGCTCGAGCGCGTCCATCCGGGCACCAGTTTGAGGAACAGGAGCAGCGCGGCGCCGAGGACGACGAACAGCGCGCCGATCGCGAGGGCAAGGTCGAAGTCCTGCTCGAACTGCGCGTAGATCGCGAGCGGGAGTGTCTGCGTGACGCCCTGGAGGCTCCCCGCGAAGATGATCGTCGCCCCGAACTCGCCGAGCCCGCGCGCGAGAGCAAGCGCCGATGCCGCGCCGAGCCCGCCCGCCGCCAAGGGCAGCGCCACGCGGAAGAAAACGCGTGCCGGCGGCGCGCCGAGCGTCCGTGCCGCGTCGAGGAGGGTCCCGTCGACCGCCTCGAAGGCCGCGACCGCGCCGCGAAGGTAGAACGGGCTCTCGACGAACGCGACCGCGAGGATCACCGCGAGCTGCGTGAATCCGACCGTGATTCCAAGCGCGCTCAACGTTCCGCCGAGCAGCTGGTAGCGCCCGAACGCAGCGAGCAGCGCGATCCCCGCCACCGCGGGCGGGAGCACGAGCGGGAGCTCGATCAGCGTGAGGACGAGCCCGCGTCCGGGAAACCGCCGCCGCGCCAGCACGTACGCCGCCGGAGTGCCCACGAGCAGGACAGCGAGATGTGCGATCGCGCTCGTCTTCAGGCTCACGACCAGCGCGTCCCGGAAGACGTGGTTGCCGAGCGCAGACACCAGGTCGCCCGGCGGAACACGCAGGAAGAGCGCCGCGACGGGAAGCACGAGGAACGCCAGCGCGAGCGCGAGCGCGAGGCCTGCGAGCGCTCTCATCGCCGCGGCAGTCCGAACCCGGCCTTGCGCAAAGCCGCGCGACCGAGCTTTCCGGTCACGCGCGCGACGAACGCGCGCGCCGCAGCCTCCCGCCCGCCCTTCACGACGGCGATCTCGTAGCGGATCGGTGGCTGCGCCCAGGCCGGGAGCGGGACGACCTTGGCGCGAGCCGCGACGGGCCGCGCGTCGGTCGCGTAGACGAAACCGGCGTCGGCTTCACCGAGCGCAACCTTGCCGACGATTCCCTTCACGTCCGTCTCCTCGCTGACGACGTTCTTCAGCACCTCCGCCGAGATCCCGATCGTGTCCAGGATCTGACGGGTGTACGCCCCGATCGGAACGCCCTTGTCGCCGATCACGACCTTGATCCCAGTGCGCCGCAGGTCGTAGACGGAGGCGATCCGGGCCGGATTGCTGCGCGGGACGATCAGGACGAGCCGGTTCGTCGCGAAGACCGCGGGCTTCCGCAACAGGCCCTGGCGGTAGAGCAGCTCCGGATACTTCGGGCTTGCGGCCGCATAGACGTCCGCGGGCGCGCCCTGCTGGAGCTGAAGCGCGAGCTGGTCGGAGCCGGCGAAGCTGTACCGGGGAGCGGCGGAGATTCGCGGGAAGACGCTCGTCAGCGACGCCGCGGCCAAGACCGTGATCGGCGAGGCGGCCGTCGCCACGGCGGAGAACGGGAGCGCGCACGCGATTGTCGCGACGAGCAGTCGCTTCAACGCTCGACCATGATCGAGGTCGACTTCACCACGGCGGAAGCCGGCATCCCGGGCCCGAGCCCGAGGTCGGCCACGGCGTCCGCAGTGACGATCGCGGTGATCGACGCCGGCTCCGTGACCGCGATCTTGACCTCGGCGAGGAGGCCGTCGACCCGCACCGACTCGACGACTCCGGACAGCCGGTTGCGCGCGCTCAACCCGTGGCTCTCGGCGCCGCGAAGGCGCTCGATCTCCTTGACGCCCACGACGCGGCGGTTCGCGGAGTCGCGCTGGACGCGGATCCGCCCCTGTCGATCCCAGCGCCGAAGAGTGTCGAGGCTGACGCCGAGAGCCCGGGCCGCCTCGCCGGCCGTGTAAACAGCTTTCGCCATTCGGGCCGGAGAATAGTGCATAGGTATTGCCTGTGCAGAGCTGCGGGTAAAGTGAGGTGGACCGGGGTGCCCCGCGCGGGGCTGAGATCACACCCGTAGAACCTGATCCGGTTCGCACCGGCGAAGGGAGCGCATGTCGGCCGATACGCCGAGTTGGGGAATCGAGCCCGTCCCGGAGCGCCTGCGGATCCTCGGCTTCCTCGACACGTTCCTGCTCTGGGGGAACCTCTCGGTTTCGCTGCTGGTGATCGTCGCGGGGGCGTTTCTCGTGCCCGCGCTGTCGCTCGGCGGCGCGTTCGCGGCGATCCTCGTCGCGGGCATCATCGGCAACGCGATGCTCGGGGTTGCCGGGATGATCGGCGCCGACGCGCGCGTGCCCGCGATGGTCGTCTTGCGCGCGCCCCTCGGACGACGTGGCTCGCTGCTGCCGACGGCGCTCAATGTGCTCCAGTGCCTCGGCTGGTCGGTCTTCGAGCTGATCATCATCGCCACCGCGGCGAGCGCCCTCTCGCAGCAGGTGTTCGGCTTCGGCGGCAAGCCCCTCTGGACGATCGTGATGGGAGCGATCGCGACGGGACTGGCCTTCATGGGGCCGGTGGGATTCGTGCGCCGCTACGTGCGCAAGTTCGCGGTGTACTTCGTCGTCGCCTCGCTCGCGTATCTGGCCTGGTGGGCCGTCCACGGGCAGCACGTCGGCGCGCTCTGGTCGAAGCCCGGGAACGGACACGACGCGTTCTGGCCGGGCGTCGACCTCGTGCTCGCGAGCATCGTCTCGTGGACGCCGCTCGCCGCCGACTACACCCGCTTCGCGCGCGATCGGCGCACAGCGTTCTGGGGCGTGGCGATCGGCTACCTGCTGCCGACCGTGGGCCTGTTCCTGCTCGGCGCGATCCTCATGCTGACGCGCGATCTGGGCGATGCAGCGGCGATTCCCACGGCCGTCGCGGCGGGAGGACTCGCGTCGATCCTGGCCTTGCTCGCGCTGACCGTGGACGAGAGCGACGAGGCCTTCGCCAACGTGTACTCGGGCGCCGTGTCCCTCCAGAACGCGTTTCCGCGCGCGCCTCAGCGGCTGCTCATCGCCGGCGTGGCCGCGGTGGCGACCGCGGGCGCGCTCGTGATCGACCTGCGGAACTACCAGGACTTCCTCTTCCTGCTCGGCTCGTTCTTCGTCCCGCTTTTCGGCGTCCTACTCGCGGACTGGCTGCTGGCCGGCCGTCACTACGATGCCGACGTCCTCTTCCACGGGCCCGCGGTGCGCCCCGAGCTGATCGCCTCGTGGCTCGCCGGCTTTGCGCTCTACCAGTGGCTGGCACCCGTCGGGCCGTCATGGTGGACGAGCATCGTCGAGCACGCACACCCGAGCTCGCTGCCGTTCGGCGGCGCATCGCTACCGAGCTTCGCTGCGGCGTTCCTGCTCGCCCTCGCCGCGGGCTCGGTCGCACGCCGCCGCGTCGTGCTCGCGTAGCCGAGACTACGGCTGTGCGGCCGGTAGGCGTGATCGGGAATCTCTCGCGGGACGTGGTCGGCCGGGCGCCGGCTCGCGTCGGCGGCGGGCCGTACTACGCGGCTCGTGCGTTGCGCATGTTTGGGCGGCGCGCCACGCTGGCCGTTCGCTGCGCGCGCGAGGACCGCGCCGCTTTCCTCCCGGTGCTGGTGGCGCTGGGCCTGCCCGTCGCGTGGCGCGCGACCGCGGAGACGACCACGTTCTCCTTCCATTACGAGGGTGAGCAGCGCCAGATGCGGGTCGAGGCGGTCGGGGACCCGTGGACGGTGGACGACATGCGCGGGTGGGCGCGCGAGGCGCTCGGCCGGGCGGACTGGGTCCATGCGGCGCCGCTGCTCCGCTCCGACTTCTCGCCCGCGACGCTCGGCGAGCTGGCACGCGGGCGGCGCGTCTCGTTCGACGGGCAGGGACTGGTGCGGCGCCCTGAGGTCGGGCCGCTGCGACTCGACGCCGAGTTCGATCCGGACGTGCTTCGGAACGTCTCGATCCTCAAGCTGGCCGAGGAGGAAGCGCGCGTGCTGGTCGGGGAGCTCGACGCGGCGTCGCTAGCCGAGCTCGGCGTGGCCGAGGTGGTCGTGACGCTCGGATCCCGCGGCTCGCTCGTTCTCGCAGGTGGCCGGCTCGAGCGCGTGCCTGCCCGGCCGTTCAAGGGCCGCGTCGACCCGACCGGCGCAGGAGACGCGTTCGCAGCCGCCTATCTCGCCGGTCGAGCGAGCGGTCAGTCCCCGGTCGCCTCCGCGCGCCGCGCCACGGCGCTCGTCGGTGGCCTGCTCGGAGGACGGACGCGATGAAGGCCGCGGTCGAGACCGCCGACGGCGTCTTCGAGGTCGACCTGGACGAGGAGGAGCTGCTCGACTTCACCGCGGAGGAGCGGCTCGAGCGTCCACCCACGCCCAAGCTGTCCCTGCCGCTCGTCGTCGCCGTCGCCGCCGTGGGCGCAACGGTCGTCGCGATCGTCGACCGGCGGCCTCCGCTCGCGGTCTCGCACGACGCGGGGCGCACCTGGCGCGAGCGCGGCGGAGGACTGCCGCGGGGAGTCGCGCTGACGATCGACGAGGACGATCCGGACGTCGTCCTCTTCGCGGCCCGCAACCGCCTCTTCCTGTCCCGCGACGGCGGCCGCTTCTGGCGCGCGCTGACGCTCGAGCTGCCCGAGATCCTCGCCGTGGAGTTTCGGGCCTAGATCTGCAGCTCGCCGCGCGCGACCAGCACGGCTGAGCCGCCGACCTCGACGCGCTCGATCTTGTCCGCGGACCCCTCCACGCGCGCGAACAGCTTGGACGGCCGCTGGATCTCGGCGCCCTGCTCGATCTCGATCTCGTCGCCGAACGCAATCCGGCCATGTCGCGCGAGATGGATCGCGAGCGGCCCTGCCGCGGAGCCCGTCGCCGGATCCTCCGGCACGCCGTGGAAGGGCGCGAACATGCGCGTCTTCCACTTCTTCCCGTCTCCTGCGACGCAGTTGGCACCCACCTCGAGCTCGTCGAGCGCAGGAAGATCGGGCTCGAGCGCAGCCACCTGCTCGCGTGAGCCGAGCACGACGTAGACGTGCGTCGGACCGAGATCGTAGACCTCGACCGGAAGCTCCGATCGCTCGACGCCGAGCGCGCGAAGCAACTCGGCCTCACGCTCGAAGGGCCGCCAGGTCGGCACGGGCTGGGTCATCCGGCCGAAGACGATCTTCGCCCCCTCGCGCTCCAGCTCGACCGGCACGGGCCCGGCGGGCGTCTCGATCACGATCACGCCGAGCTGGAGCGGTCCGCCGAGCACGAAGGCAGTGCCGAGGATCGGATGGCCTGCAAAGGGCAGCTCGAGCACCGGCGTGAAGATCCGGATCCGCACGTGCCCCGCGCCGTCGCTCGGGTACACGAAGACGGTCTCCGAGAGCTTCATCTCCCGCGCGATCGCCTGCAGAGCGTCCTCGGGAATCCCGCGCGCGTCGGTGAAGACCGCAAGCTGGTTGCCCGTAAGGGGCGTATCTGTGAACACGTCGGCGACTGCGTAGCGGAAGGTCGGCATGACGGCGAGTCTACGGCGCGCCCGTATCCTGACCGGGATGCGGCTCTACCTGATCCGCCATGCGGACTCGGCTTCCGGGGAGCCGGACGAGCTACGCCGCCTCACCCCGGGAGGCGAGGCGCAATCCCGCGAGCTCGGCGAGCGGCTGGCGGGACGCTTGCCCCCGGAGCTCGTGCTCTCTAGCCCTCTGCTGCGCGCGCGCCAGACCGCGGACGCGATCGCCCGTGCGGCCGGGTGCCCGTCCGAAGTGGACGAGCGGCTTGCCCCCGGCGCGACGGTCGAGGGGCTGCTGGCTGCGATCGAGGGCCGCGGCGAGACGGTCGCGGTCGTCGGTCACCAGCCCGACTGCGGGGAGATCGCGCTCGCGCTGACCGGTGAGGCGCGCCCGTTCCCCCCGGCGGGTCTCGCGGTGATTGACTTGCCCGCGCAGTGAGCGCCGCGGCGATCTCCGTCACCGATCTCGGCAAGTCCTACGGCGACTTCCAGGCTCTCCGCGGGATCAGCTTCGACATCCGCGAGGGCGAGGTGTTCGGCCTCCTCGGCCCGAACGGCGCCGGGAAGACGACCACGGTCGAGATCCTGGAGGGCTATCGGCCGCGGGATGCCGGCGCGATCGACGTCCTCGGCTTCGATCCCCAGCGCTTCGAGCTCGGCTTTCGCGAGCGGATCGGCGTCGTGCTGCAGCAGTCGCAGCTCCTGCCGAACCTCACGGTCGCGGAGACCCACCGCATCTTCGCCGGCTACTACGAGGAGCCGCGTGGCGTGGACGAGGTGATCGCGCTCGTCGGGCTCGCGGACAAGCGTGACGCGCGCGTGCGCACCCTCTCGGGCGGTCAGAAGCGGCGCCTCGACCTCGGTCTCGCGCTCGTCGGGGACCCGGATCTCGTCTTCCTCGACGAGCCGACGACCGGCTTCGACCCGGCCGCGCGCCGCATCGCCTGGGACATGATCCGCTCCCTCCGCTCGCTCGGGAAGACCGTCCTGCTGACGACGCACTACCTCGACGAGGCGCAGGAGCTCTGCGACCGGGTTGCTGTTTTGCGCGAAGGACTGATCGTCAGGATCGGCACTCCGGCGGAGCTCCGCGGGACCTCCCTCGAGACCGAGATCCGGTACCGCAAGGACGGACAAGACGTCGTCGTCCGCACGCTCGAGCCGACTCGGGTGCTCAACGAGCTGACGGCCGAGGCGCTCGCCGCGGGCCGCGAGCTCGAGGCGTTGGAGGTGCGGCGGCCGACGCTCGAGGACGTCTACCTCGAGCTGGTCGCCGACGAATGAGGCTGTTCTTCCATCAGCTCCGGGCCGAGCAGCTGCAGTTCTGGCGGAGCCGCGAGGCGGCGATCTTCATCTTCGTCTTCCCGATGCTGCTCTTCGTCCTGCTGGGCTCGGTCTACAGCGGGACGATCTCCGGCCATCCCGCGGGCCAGCTCTTGCTCACGGGGATGCTCGGCTACGGCGCCGCGAACACGGCGTTCGCCGGGCTCGGAGTGATCCTCGTGGTACGGCGCGAAGCCGGAATTCTGAAGCGCATCCGCTCGACCCCGCTGCCGGCCGCGACCTATCTCTCGGCGACGCTCACCTCGATGCTGCTCGTCTTCGTGCTGCAGGCGGTGCTGCTCTTCACGCTCGGGCGCGTCTTCTACGGGACGCCTCTGCCCCGCCAGGTCGGCTCCCTGGCCCTTGCATTGCTGTTCGGCACGGCAGTGTTCGCGGCGCTCGGACTCGCGGCGGC
>JAWVDL010000157.1:0-6997 GCA_033857355.1 Gaiellaceae bacterium
CGACGAGATCCGCCAGCCGCTGATCGACGCGAACGCGAAGGTCGAGTGGACGCCCGACTTCTACGGCAAGCGGATGGAGGACTGGCTGCGCAACATGGGCGACTGGAACATCTCGCGGAAGCGCTACTTCGGGCTGCCGCTCCCGTTCTACCCCTGCGAATGCGGGCACCTGAACGTCCTGGGCTCGCGCGCCGAGCTCGAGAAGCGCGCGGTCTCGGGCCTGGACCAGCTCGAGGAGCTCCATCGCCCCTGGATCGACGCGGTGCCGATCCGCTGTGCGGAGTGCAACGCCGAGGTCCGCCGAGTGCCCGAGGTCGGGGACGTCTGGCTCGACGCGGGAATCGTCCCGTTCTCGACACTCGGCTGGCGGAACGACGAGTGGATCCCGGGCGGCTATGCGACCGGCGCGTCGAAGGGGCTGTCGGGCGCGGACCTCCCCGACCACGCCTACTGGGAGAAGTGGTTCCCGGCCGACTGGGTGACCGAGATGCGCGAGCAGATCCGGCTTTGGTTCTACTCGCAGCTCTTCATGTCCGTCGCGCTCGAAGGTCGCGCGCCGTTCCAGCGCGTGCTCGGGCACGAGGACGTGCGCGACGAGCACGGGCACGAGATGCACAACTCGAAGGGGAACACGATCGAGGCGCACGAGGCGGTCGAGCAGATGGGCGCCGACGTCATGCGCTGGATGTACTGCGAGCAGGCGCCGACCCAGAGCCTGCGGTTCGGCTACACGCCCGCCGCCGACATCAAGCGGCGGCTCCTCACCCTCTGGAACTCGGCATCGTTCCTCGTCACCTACGCGAACATCGAGGGCTGGCGGCCGCGCTGGGAGGACGTGGCCGGGGGCCCGACCGGCGAGCTGCGCCCCCTCGACCGCTGGCTCGTCGCGCGGACGCAGAAGTTCGTCGCCGACACCGGGGACGCATTCGATCGGTACTGGACGCGCGACGTCGTCCGCGGCTTCGACGCGTTCGTGGACGACGTGTCCAACTGGTACATCCGGCGCTCGCGCCGGCGCTTCTACTCGCTCGAGGAGCCCGCCGCGTTCGCCACGCTCTGGTACGCGCTCGTCCAGGCGGTGCGCGCCATCGCGCCCGTGATGCCGTTCCTCGCCGAGCATCTCTGGCGGAACCTCACCGCGTCGGCCGAGGGGGCGCCGGACTCCGTCCACCTCGCGGGCTGGCCCGACCCGGCGGAGTGGGACGCGAAGCTCGTGGGCGAGGTAGCCGAGGTGCGCAGTGTCGTCGAGCTCGGGCGCCAGGCGCGCTCGGCGAGCGGGATGAAGCTGCGCCAGCCCTTGCGGCGGATGGTCGTCCAGGGCGCGTCGGCCTCGCAACGGCACGAGGACGAGATCCGTGAAGAGCTGCGCGTGAAGGAGGTCGAGTTCGGCCCTGTCGAGGCGATGGAGATCCGGGTGAAGCCGAATCTGCCCCTGCTCGGCCCGAAGCTGGGCAAGGAGCTCGGAGCGGTGAGGCAGGCGCTCGCCGCGGGCCGGTTCGAGCAGCTCGACGACGGCGGCGTGCGGGTCGACGGCCACGTGCTCGCCGCGGATGAGGTGCTCGTCGAGCGCGTCGGCCGCGAGGGCTGGGCGCTTGCCGAGTCGGACGGCCTCACGGTCGCGCTCGAGCTCGCCCTCGACGAGGAGCTCGAGCGGGAAGGCGAGGTGTACGACCTGATCCACCGCGTGAACTCGATGCGCAAGGATGCGGGCCTCGAGCTCACAGATCGCATCCGCATCACGCTTCCACGGGCGCAGGACTCGCTGGCGAAGGAGTACTCCGACTGGATCGCAGGCGAGACGCTCGCGGTCGCGGTCGAGGCGGGCGACGTCGACGAGCCTCGGATTGAGAAGGCGTAGCGTCCGGCGCCTGTGAAGGCGCTGAGCGTCACGCCGTACCCGATCCTGCCGCTGTCCCACGGAGGGCGGGTCCGCGTCTTTCGGCTGTCGGCAGCGCTCGCCGCCGCGGGTGCGGGCGTCGATGTCCTGTACCCGTGGTCGCCGGGACGGCCGCTGCGCCCCTTCCGCCGCGCGGGCGTCGCGTATCTGCCGCAGGCGTTCGCCGCGAACCTCCTACCCTGGCTCGTCCCGTCTGTCGCGGTTCCGCCGCTCGTGGCGCTCTCGTGGGAGCCCTACGCCGTCGCGCAACGCCGCCGCCGCGCGCTCCTGGCCGAGCACGACGTCGCCGAGTTCCACTTCTGCGCTCACGCCGCGTGGATGGAGCGCGCGCGCCGGGTGACCAAGGTCGTCTACGTCGCACACAACGTCGAGGTCGACTTCGAGGCCGCGCAGCGGCCACCGTTCCTCGCGCGCAGGATCCTCGCAAGGCTTGCCGAGCTCGAGCGGCGCGCAGTCGAGGCGAGCGACCTCGTCGTGGCGTGCACGGAGTCGGATGCCGAGCGGCTCCGCTCGCTGTACGGCGGCGCCGACTACGCGGTCGTGCCGAACGGGTTCGACGACGGGCTGCTCGGGTTCGACCGCGCCGCCGGACGCGCGGAAGCGCGCGACTCGCTCGGGCTCGATCGGGAGGAGCGGGTCCTGCTCTTCGTCGGCGGTCCCGCGCGCCACAACCGTGACGCCGTCGCGTTCCTGGAGAAGCGTTTGCTCCCGTCGCTACAGCCAGGCGTCACGCTGCTCGTCGCGGGCGGCTGCGCGCACCCGGGCCGAGCGCAGCCTGCTCCGGGACGGTGCGTGCGCCGGCTCGGGTACGTCGACGATCTTCGCCCGCTGTTCGCGGCTGCCGACGTAGGCGTGAACCCGGTCGCGCACGGATCCGGCTCCCAGCTCAAGATCGCCGAGTACCTGGCGGCGGGACTGCCGATCGTCACGACACCTCTCGGCGCGCGCGGGTACGAGACGCTCACCCGCTTCCTCACCGTGGCCGAGCTCGACGAGTTTCACGTCGCGGTCGAATCTGCGCAGCCCGCGGGTGAGCGCGCCGACGTCACTGAGCTCACGTGGACTCAGCTCGGCCGCCGATTGCACGCCGCCTACACCCGCCTCCTGGGCAGCCGGCCGTGAGGATCCTCCAGATCGCCGACTGGACGTCCAACCCCGGCGGGATCGAGGTCTGCGTAGCGCGGCTGCGCGAGACCCTCTCGGCGGGCGGCGACGACGTGCGGCTCCTCACCGGCTCGACCGGATCGCAGGGCGACGGCACAGCGGACTACGTCGCCCTGGCGAGCGATCGTCTCGCGCCCCAGATCGGCCTCCAGCTCGTCAATCCCTTCGCCGTCGCTCGGCTGCGCGCGGCGTTGCGGGAGTTCCAGCCCGACGTCGTGCACGTGCACATGCTCGAGACGAATCTGTCGACGGCGCTCTTCCTCGCGCTTCGCGGCGTCCCGACCGTAGTCTCCGTCCACTTCTACAAGCCGATCTGTCCGGTCGGGACGAAGGTGCTGCCGGACGGCACGTTCTGCGCGGTGCCTGCCGGGACGATCTGCTTCCGCGGCGGCTGCCAGTCGCTACCGGCGTGGCTGCGCGACCGGCCGCGCTACCGGTTGCTCCGAGACGGCCTCGCGCGGGCGCGTCGAGTCATTACGTCGAGCCGGTGGATGGAAGCGCACCTCGCGGTCTCGGGCATCGCGGCCGACGTGGTGTATCCCCCCGTCGCCGATACCGTCGCCGCCGCCGCGCGGGCCGCCGATCCACTCTTCGTCTACTGCGGCCGGCTGAGCGCCGAGAAGGGCGTCCAGCTCTTCGTCCGCGCGTTCGCGCGCGTCCTCGACGCGGTCCCGGAGGCGCGGGCGCGAGTCGTTGGCGGCGGTCCGGAGCACGCGGCGCTCGAGGCGCTGGCGGGCCGGCTCGGAGTGGGGGACGCAGTCGACTTCGTCGGCCGCATGCCGCCGGACCAGGTCGCGGGATACGTCGCGGACGCGTGGGCGCTGGTCGCCCCGTCGCTCTGGGCGGAGCCGTTCGGCCTGGTCGCCGCCGAAGCGATCGCTCAAGGCGTGCCGGTCGTCGCGAGCGCGACCGGTGGCTTCGCGGAGACCGTCGAACCCGCGCTCTCGGGGATCCTCTGCGCGAATGGCAGCGAGCAGGAGCTCGCGGACGCGCTGCGTGCGATCGCCGCGCGTCCGCTCACCGTCGACCCGCAGGCGATCGCAAGGATCCGGGGCCGCCACTCGCTCGAACGGCACGGCGAGACCATGCGCTCGATCTACTCGGCGGCAGCCGCATGAGGCGTCTCCTGATCCTGTCCATCGACTCCGCCGACCCGACGCTCGTGCGGAAGTGGGCCGACCAGGGCGAGCTCCCGGCGCTCGCCGGTCTCATGCGCGAGGGCGCGACGGCAAGCCTCGAGTCGATCTCGAACCTCTTCCCCGACGCGGCCTGGCCGACCATTGCGACCGGATGCCTCCCGGGGAAGCACGGTCACTACAACTGGCGCTGCGTCCGGCCCGGAACGACCACGATGGCCTTCGCGCCCGCACGGAGCTATCTCCAGCCCTTCTGGCTGCTCGCTGCGCGAAGCGGTCGCGACGTCCTGACCTTCGACATGCAAGGCTCGTTCGTCGAACCGGAGGCCGGCGGGACGCAGATCGTCGGCTGGGGCCAGCGCGCCGCCCGTGTCCACGAGAGCTGGCCGCTTGAGCTCTTCGGCGAGCTCGAGGCGCAGTTCGGGCGGCCTCCGCAGTGGCTCGACGACGACGTCGTGAACCGGGGCGTGCGCAGCGCGGCGCGCTACCTCAGCGTCCTCGAGCGCAGCGTGGCCGCGCGCACGGAGGTGCTGCTCCAACTGCTCCGGGATCGCCCCTGGGACCTCTGCGTAGCCTCGTACCAGGAGGCCCATAACGGCGGCCACGTCTTCCACCGCTATGTCCATCCGAGTCACTGGGCGCACGACGCGGGTCCGGCGAAGCGCTTCGGGGGCGCGCTGCTCGAGATCCAGAAGCTCATCGATCGCGGGATCGCCACGCTGCTCGAGAGCCTTCCCCCCGACACCGACGTCGTGCTGTTCTCGGGCACCGGGTTCCGGGCGAACTCGAACGGGCTTCAGATCCTGCCGAAGGCGCTGATCGGGCTGGGCTACACCGTGCCGCGCACCGCGTCGCCCCTGCCGCAGGCCCTGAACATGGTGTCGCGCGCGATTCCCTGGTCGATCCGTCGGCACGTGAACCGCAGGCTTTCGAACGAGCGGCAGTCCGTGCTGCTGGCGCGGATGTGGGAAGAGTCGATCGACTGGACGCGCACCAGGGCTGTCGCGGAGACGGCCTTCAGCGCCGGCTGGGTTCGCATCAACCTCCGTGGGCGCGAGCCGCACGGAATCGTCGAGCCGGGCAGCGAGTACGACGAGCTCTGCGTGGAGATCGCCGACGAGCTCCGGGCGCTGCGGAACGCCGAGACGGGCGCACCCGCCGTGGCGGAGGTGGTTCGAATGGACGAGCTGGCGGACGGCCCCCGTGCCCGCGAGTTTCCCGACCTGTACGTCCGGTGGGCCCCGGACGGCTTCCTTCGCGCGGCGACGCATCCCCGGCTCGAGCTCGTGCGGGAGAACATGCGGGACGTCGCCGTCAGCGAGCATTCCGGCGAGGGGTTCCTCGTCGCGGCCGGCCCGTCGATCCGATCGGGCGGCGACATACGCGGCCATGTCGTCGACGTTGCGGCGACCGCGCTCTACATGACGGGCGCACCGATTCCTTCGGACATGGACGGAAACGTCCTCACGGAACTGATCGATCCGGACGAGCTCGCCAGGCGACCGGTCGTGCGGGTCGCACAGGACTGGAGGGACGAGCCCTGGCCGTGATCGGGCTTGGGATCGTCGGCTGCGGCTGGGTGACCGCCACGCGCCATCTGCCGGCGCTACAACGCGTGCGCGAGCTCGAGGTCGTCGCCCTGGCCGACGTCGACGCGGAGGCGGTCGACGCGCTTGCGACGAGCTTCGGCGTAGCCGCCCGCTACGGCGCCGTCGCACAGCTCGTCGAGGATCCGCGCGTCGACGCCGTGGCGGTATGCGTTCCGCCGGCGGCGCACGTCGAGGTCGCGCTCGCCGCGGTCGAGGCCGGGAAGCACGTGTTCGTCGAGAAGCCGCTTGCCGCCACGCTCGCCGACGCCGATCGGCTGGTCGAAGCTGCCGCGGCGACCGAGCTCCAGGCGATGGTGGGCTTCAACCTCCGTTTCCACCGGCTCGTCCGGCAGCTGCGCGACAACCTCGCCGAGGGCGACCTCGGCCCGATCCACGCGCTTGCCACGACCTACACGGACGACGTGCTCCTCAGGCCGGACCTCGCGGCCTGGCGTACGACTCGAGGGCGTGGGGGCGGGACGCTGCTGGAGAAGGCGATCCACCATTTCGACCTTTGGCGCTTCCTGCTCGCGGACGAGGTCGAGGAAGTCAACGCCTACACCGGTTCCGGACGGACTGACGACGAGGTTGCCTGCGTGAGTGCGCGCATGCGCGGCGGAGCGCTGGCGAGCACGCTGGCCGTCGACGCGACGAGCCTCTCCAACGAGATCGCGGTCTACGGCACAAAGGCTCGGGTCGCGCTCGACTTGTACCGGTTCGACGGGCTCGTGCGGGCCTCTCCCGCGGAGGCGCCGGGAGCCGTCCGCACGCGCGCGGAAGCCGTGCTGCGCACGGCTCGGACGCTTCCCGCGGGGCTGGGCGCGATCCGCAGCGGGGGAGAGGCGATGCTCTCGTACGAGGCGGAGTGGCGTCACTTCGCGAAGGCAATCGCACGCGGCGGTGCGACGGACAGCACGCTCGAGGACGGCGTGCGCGCGCTCGAAGTGGCGCTCGCGGCACAGGAGTCGGCAGCGACCGGCGAGCGGGTGAGTCTCCGCTCGCGCTAGGGCCCGGCCCGTTGTACGCTCCGCCCTGAGAGGAGGCGCGATGACCCCGTGCGCGCAGTGCGGCGGCGAAGTCGAAGGGCGGTATCGCTACTGCCCGTGGTGCGCCGCGCCTCTGCGCCGCAAGCTCGTCGAGTTCTTCCGAGCCGACGAGCGCGACCGCGGAAAGGCTCTCCGCGTCTCGCGCTACCTCGACGAGCGGCACGT
>JAWVDL010000158.1:0-14514 GCA_033857355.1 Gaiellaceae bacterium
CCGGCCGAACGATCGCCACGTGACCTGGAACGTCCCCAAGCTTCTCGTGGATCGTCGTCTCCTCGTCGCGGGCGACCTCGACGCCTTCGCGCTTGAGCTTCCAGACGTTGGCGGGATGGAGCTTCACGATCCAGTTCACGCTTGCGTTGGCCGCCGCGGCGCGCACCGTCTCGACGAACCACTCCTCCTGGTCCGCGAACAGATCCTCGCCGTAGAACATGTTGGCGTCCCACAAGATGTGTGAGTAGACAACCGCGGTCTTCTTGAGTGGATCGAGCCCGAGAGCAGCCATGACGTCCTCCCGAGGCTGGTCGGTCGTCCAGCTCTGCGTGCGCTTCGAGAGCGCCCAGACGTTCCCGTAACGCTTGTCGAAGTCGTCGTCGAGCTCGCGGTCACGGTCACGCGTCCACGGCATCCGGAGGACCCGCTCCCATGAACCGGCCGAGAGCGAGCGCGGATGGAGCCGCCGCGTCTCCCGGGTGAAGCGCTTGAACACGAGCGAGTCGTCCTGGAGACCGGAGACGTACTGCACGACGTTGAGGCCACGCTCGAGCGCAACATCCGAGATCGGAGCCTCCAGCGCGTAGTTGCGCTCGAGGAAGAGCACGAGTTCGGGGTTCAAGTCGTCGAGCAGCCGCTCCGCAGCGATCGTCGCAGCGAGCGTCCTCGGCAGAACCTCGTCCAGCCGCGCACGAACACGCGGGTCTCGGAGATCCACGGCCCCCTCGTGCATCACGCGCGAGATCGTGGCCAGGACGTTTCGTCCGATCTGCGCGCCGCGGAAGCTGAGCTCGCGGATCTCCACCGGGGAGGGATCGCGCGCCAGGATGAGACGCGCCGCCTCCTCTGCCTCCTCGTGCGCAACGCTGTCCAGGTAGTCGGACAAGACCACAAAGCTGTCGATCCCGAACTGAGCGAGGTACCGGCGCGGAACCCAGGTCGGATTGTCGGGAACGAGGACGACCGGCCGCAGGCCCTGGAGCTGGAGCGCCTTCCCGAGCAACCCCTCGAGCTTCAGCTGGAAGACAAACTCCGTGAGGCTGACGAAGAGCGCCGTACCGCCCGAGGAATCCTCGACATACCGGAGTGCGCCGCCGTGACGTCGGCGAAGGCGCCAGATGTCCGCCTCGAGGATCGCGCGGCGGCGGAGGCGCTCGGTGAGCGCCGTCACGCGGCCTCGTCGAAGTAGCGCGTGCGTGCAGGCGGGATGTCCTCGAGCGGCCGCTTGCCTCCGGGTGCGTCGTTCGCGTCGAGCCGGCCGAGCAGCAGCGGCTCCTCCAGGCTTCGGTTGAGCGCGCGCTCCATCGTGAAGGCGGCCGCGAAGCCATGGGCTTCGAGTGCCCGGGCGACGCGGACGTCGACGGTGCCGGGCGTCCCGTGCGGATAGCTGAACGTCCGGATCGGCTCGCCGGCGGCCTCCTCGAGCAGCGCGGTGAGGCGTGCGAGGTCGCGGTCGAGCTCGCCGGACGAGAGCATCGTCAGCGGCTCGTGGCCGTACGAGTGGGCTCCGATCGAGCCGCGCAGGGCGGCCACGTCCTCACGGCCCATGTAGAGCTCGCGGCAGAACTCCGCCTCGTCGAGGATCTCCTCCGCGAACAGCGCGTCGACGGCGGCGTCCCGCTCGGCGGGCTCGAGGGCCATGTTGAGCAGGTACTTGACCCGCGCCGCCTCCGGCGTGTCGTAGCGGTAATGGGCCGAGGCGACCGCCGGGTCGATCGCATCGGCGGAGACGGCGAGCCGTTCGAGCAGCTCGGCGTCGTCCAGCCGCTCACGCAGCGCATGGATCTTGTGCACGCTGAGCGCGCGCCCTTCGGCCAGCGGCTTTCCGGGAACGAAGAAGATCGCGGGGACGCCGAGCCGGTCGAGCACCGGCACGGCGAGCTCCGCCTGGCAGCGGAGCCCGTCGTCGAAGGTGACGACGCAGCACAGCTCGGGCAGGGTGCGTTCACCGGCGACGGCACCGAGCAGGTCGTCGCGCGAGACGAACTCGTACGTCCGCCCGAGCAGCTCGAGCTGCGCGGCCAGGCCGTCGACCGTGACGGGAAAGATGGCGCGCGGCTTCTGCGCCGGCCCGGCTGAGACGTAGTGATAACCGACGGCGAGGAGGATGAGAGCCGATGATAGAGAGCCTCCCCCGTCGGTATCTTTCGAGCCGTGGCCGTCTCCAGGGATCGTGCCGGGAACGGCCTCACGTTGTTCTTCGATCGACGGGGCTCGCTCCAGGGCTGGAACTCCGACGGACTGCTCGAGCGCGAGCTCGCTCTGTACCGCCTGCTCGCGGCAGACTTGGAGCGCGTCACCTTCGTGACCTACGGATACGAGGGCGACGACGCGTTCCGACCCGCGCTCGGCCCCATCAAACTCGTCTGCAACCGCCACCGACTGCCAAGGCAAGTCTTCGAGCGAGTCGTCTCGGATCTTCATCCGTTGGTGGTCCCGGGCTCGACCGTCGTCAAGAGCAATCAGATCGAAGGCGCGGAAGTAGCCCTCCGCGCGGCCCGGCGCTGGCGCAAGAAGTTCATCGCCCGTTGCGGATACCTCCTCTCCGACTTCAGCCTGCGGCGCTACGGGGCGGAATCGCCCGAGACCGAGCGCGCGCGAGCGCTGGAGCGCAAGGTGTTCTCCGAAGCCGATTGCGGCGTGGTCACCACCGACGCGATGCGTGAGTTCGTCCTCGACCAATACGGCGTCGACGAGGAGCGGATCCGCGTCATCCCGAATTACGTCGACACCGAGGCGTTCAAGCCCGGTCCGAGCGCGGTCCGTAGCTCGCCGCGAGTCCTCTTCATCGGACGCCTCGATCGGCAGAAGAACCCGCTGGCACTCGTCGAAGCCATGAGCGGGCTGGATGCGGACCTCGTCATGGTCGGGGCCGGCAGCTTGCAGGGCGAGCTCGAACAGCTCGCCGAAGACCGCCGGGTTCGCCTCACCATGCCCGGCAGGCTGCCGCACCTCGAGCTTCCTGCTTTGCTCGCAAGCGCTGACCTCTTCGTGCTGCCTTCCCTTTACGAGGGGCATCCGAAGGTCTTGCTCGAGGCCATGGCAGCCGGCGTGCCGGTCCTCGGCACCGACGTCGACGGGATCAGCAGCCTGCTGCGACACGGGGAGAACGGCTACGTCTCGGGTACGGCCGCACCGGAGTTGCACGAAGCGATCCGGGAGTTGCTCGATGCGCCGTCACTACGACAGCGTCTGGGTCGAGCCGGCCGCCAGTTCGTGGTCGACAACTACTCGTTGAAGCGCATCGCGCCGCTCGAGCTGGAGCTGGTCCTCGAGCTCACGGGCTCAGGCGCGCCTGTCAGCGCCTCAACGCGAGCGTTGCCCGCGTCGCCAGCCGACGCACCCGGCGACGCACGCGAGAACGGACGAACCGCTCGCGCCGGCTGGCGTAGAGCGTCTTGAAGACTTCCTGCGCAGCCGCGTAAGCGGGCAGGTGCCGCTGGTCGCGCACGCCCATGTCGTGCCTCACCCAGGGATCGCCCTGGCGCGCGACGACGACCTCGTAGCCACGCAGCAGGAACCGCGTCGACTGTGCGACGTCGTAGAAGTGAAAGCCGGGGATCCTCTCGTCCCACGGCACGTCGTATTGCGTCGCGAGGAACACCCCGTCAAGGCACTCGGCACCCGCGTACTCGCCGGGCGGGTCGCCGAAGTCGAGGAGCTCGGGCCCGGCGCCGCGGTCCTCGATGACCCGCCCGAACAGCCCGCTTCCGTCCCACCAGACGCAGGAGGGAGGCAGAAAGCGGCAGCCTGCAACTCCAACGAGGCCGATCGTCCGGTGGCGAAACAACCCGACGAGATCCGGGACGAGCCGAGGATTGAGCAGGACGACGTCCTGGTGGACGTACACCTTGTACCGCCAGCCGGCAGCGTCTCGAAGGAGCCGGTTGTACGCCCGCCCGAGGCTCGCCTGCTCGCGGACGGCGAACATCTCGACCTCGACTCCCGCGCACGGCTCGAGATCACGGATCGACCGTTCGAGCCGTTCCGCCTTGTCGTCGTCGTCGACGCAGCAGAGGAACGCAACTCCCTCGCGGCGACGCTTCACTCAGGCCGGCCGATCCAGGTCGCTGTCCGCGCGCGTCACGTAGAGGTCGTCGGAGGTGAAGTCGACGCCGAGCGACGGAGCTGCCCAGAAGCACGAGACGATCGGCCGGTCGGAGAAGTCGAGCGGCTGGAAGCGGCCTGGAAGCTCGGCGGGAAGCCGATCCTCGCGTTGAAACCCTGCGCTTTCGAGGAGCCGACCGAATGCGTCCGACGTGCACGAGAAGTCGGCGAACGCGACGGCGGCTGCCCGCGCCGCGTCCGCAACCGTCGCGGCAAGCTCCGATCCGCCCACGAAGTCGACGATGCGCATCACGCTCACGTCGGAGTCGCGCACCTGCTCGATCCGGTAAGCGGCGAAGCCGGACGAGTCCCGAAGCACCTCGTATCGAAAGACGGGGTGCTCCGCGTACCGCCACTGGAGAAACGCCGCGTCGCGACAGGCAGCCACGCCCAGGACGGGCACTGTCGAAGTTTGTGGCTCTGAGCCACTTTCTGTGGACAAGCGCTGTGTTTGTCCCCAGGCGGCCCATGCTGCGTCGGGCACGGGTCGGCCTGCCAGCAGTCGGCGCAGAGCGTCCACGTCGAAGACCTGCACCCAGCGGTGCATCCCGCGTGTCGAGAAGCCGTAGCGGCCGAGGATGTGCTCGGTCGCCGAGTTCGCGGCCAGGGCGCCGATGAGCTCGTATTCGGCCCCCAGCGCGGCCTCCACCAGCGCGAGTCCGAGCCGCCGGCCGCGCGCCTCCGGCACGACGAGCCAGTTCGTCATCCATCCGCCACGCACCCTCTGCTCGTAGACGCACGCGTCGAACTCGACGAAGCCGAGCATCCCGAGCAGCCGACCGTCCTCCTCGGCCACCAGGACCGCAAGACAATCGGCCTTCCGAAGGGACCGGTGCTGCCACCGGAGCAACGCCTCGTCGCGCGCGAGCGCGTGACCTCGCCGCCAGTGCTCGTCGATGAAGTGCTGCAACTCCGCGGCACGTTCGAGCCGCACCCAATCGAGTTTCATGCACGGAAGGCTATTCGGGCGGCGGGCGTATGCTCACCGGCAATGGGTCGGGCGCCCAAATGGCGCACCTATGGAGGGCTCTTCGCCATCGCCCTGCTGGTGTACGCCCTCGAGAGCCTCGCATGGCCTCTGAGCCCCGGCCGAGATGCGAACCTCTATCTCACCTACTACGCGGGACTCGGCGACGCCCATCCGGTCTATCCGGAGCTGATGCTGTTCGTCATGCCCGTCGCGCCGCTCCTGTTCGGCGCGCTGCTCGACATCGGCGGGGCGAATCTCGCCGAGCTGGCGATGGGGATCGCGTTCGCCGGGTCGATCGTCGCACTCGTCGCCGCCGCGTCGACGGTGAGCCGCCGGGTCGGCCTCGTCTCCGCGGTGGCGCTCCTTGCGTACACGCCGTACGGCGCGGTCTTCCACCAGGTGTCGAGCGATGCACCGTTCGCGTGCGGGTTGGCGTTGTGGGCGCTCGCGGTGCTGATGACCGTGAGGCGGCCGACGCTGACGAGGTTCGCGCTGCACGGAGCGGCGGTCTTCGTGCTGGTGCTGATCCGTCCGTCGAGCGAGTTGCTGCTGCTCCCGTTCGCAGTGGTGCCGCTCGTCATGCCGCTTCCGCTGCGTCAGCGCGCGCTCTCGCTCTTCGCCTTCCTCGGCGTCGCGGCGGCTCTGCTAGCCGCCTGGTCGACTTACAACCGACTCCGCTTCGACGACTTCACCGTGTCGCGCACCTCCGCGGCTCAGGCGCCCTTCTACCACCTGTTCGTCTACGACAAGCTGATCGATCCGAGCAACGGCCCCGCGTCTCGCGACTTGGCCGACGCGGTTCAGCGCGATCTGCTCCCGCACGAGCCCTACCGCTCATATCGCATCGACACGGCCCGTTTCTTCGACAGCGGGAGCTCCCGGATGTGGTCGGATCTCGTCTCGTTGTCGGATCGGCGCTGGGGCTGGAACTCGGATTACCGACACCTTCGCTCTGCCGGGTTCGAGGCGATCAGGCGCCATCCGCTTGCCTATATGCGAGGAGTCGCCGGCACCGCCCGGATCGAGCTCGGCGAAGCGTATGACCCGCCCGCTTTCCGCAAGTCGCGGGGACACGCAGCGACCGGAGAGATCGTCATCGCAGGTCGGCGCGTGCCGGCGCCGACGGAGGGCCAGCCGATCCCGGCGAGCCGTCTGGACTGGCTCGCGTCGACGCCGGACGCAAGCATCGTGCCCGACTGGACCTCGCTCCGCGCACCGCGGCTTCGGTATGTGCACGCCGGAGCAGCGGCGCGGGCTGCGCGCATCGAGGCGCAGGTGCGGAGGTTCGACGCCGAGCTTCCATCTCGTGACGGCTCGAGCTCGGTCGCCTCCGCGCTCGACGCGATAGCGCGCCTGTACCCGCGGCCGCCCCTGTGGCTCGCGGTCGGCTTCGTGGCCGCACTCTGGCGGCGCGGAAGAGGCCTAAAGGGTCCGCTGATTCTCTGCGGATTGGCGCTCTGGCTCTTGATCGGCACCGCCTTCGTCCAACCGCCCAAGGTCCAGTACCGAATCCCGCTCGATCCGATCCTGATCGTCTTCGCCGTCGCGGCCGTCCTGGGTCCGCGACGCGACGGTGGCCGTCCGCCGGCCTAGCCGAGCTTGCAGCCGTGTCGCGGGCGCGGTCTTGTAGCGCAACCGCGCGAGTGGATCGAAGGCACGCTGGAGCAGTCGCCGCGCAGGACGCCGATCCGACCTGATGTGCGCCACGATCTCCTCCCGGAACATCGGCTCGCCCTGCAACTCGACCGTCTGCCGGACGAACTCGTAATCCGCGATCCGCTCGTACTCCGGGCTCTCCCAGCGGCCGAGCTTCCCCGGCACGTTGGGGACGCAGAGCATCTGGGAGCTGACGTTGCGGAGCCGCAGCACCGGCTCGGTCCAGAGGATGCGACCGTCGAGGTAGCGCATGCGGAAGATCCCGATCCGCCCGGGATTCTCGGCTGCAAACCGTCGCATCGTCGCAAGCGCGCCGGTTGCGAACTGATCGTCGTCGTCCATGAAGACGAGATGCGTGCCCTTCGCGCGTTCGATCATCGACTGGCGCGCCAGGTTCCCGAAGTCCTCGTCCCGGCTGCAGCGCACGATCGCCTCGTCGCCGGGCTCGAGCTGCTCGGTGATGCTCGCGAGCGTCCCACGCAGCGTCGAGCGGCCGCGCGTAGGGACGACGACGGAGAAGGTGACCCGGTCGGGCATCCCGGCATTATCGTGCTCGCGGCATGCCCGACCGGCGCCTCTTCGAGCTCGAGTACTCGCCCGACTGGGGCTACGACAGACGCTTCTTCCTCGACAACGAGCATCGCTACACGAAGATGCACCGGCTGCTCAGCGAGCGCTACGGCGACCTGGCCGGCAAGCGCGTGCTCGACCTGGGCTCGAGCCGCGGGCTCCTGCTCGCGCGCTTTCCCGACAGCGAGCGCCTCGGAATCGAGATCGACCCGGACGAGCGCCAACGCGGCGCGGCGCATGTGGAAGCGGTCGAGCACTTCATCAACGCCTTCGACGGCAACCGGATGGTCGCGCGGCTGCCGTTCGACGACGACTCGATCGATGTCGTGCTCGCCGGGGAGATCATCGAGCACATCGTCGACACCGAGGGCTTCCTGCGGGACATCGCCCGCGTGCTCCGGCCCGGCGGCGCGCTCGTTCTGACCACGCCGAACATCCTGTGGTGGAAGCACCGGCTGGCGCTCCTGGCCGGCCGCTATCCCGACGCGCTCGACTACCGACTGCGCTACGGCGACGACTTCGGACACGTCCGCGCCTTCTCGCCGGACAAGATCCGGGAGCTGCTCTCCGACGCCGGCTTCGTCGCCGTGGAGATCGTCGGCAAGCGCCTCGGCCCGATCGCCAGCCTGGCCTCGACACCTGCTCCGGTCGCACGGATCCTCGATCGGCTAGCCGATCGCCTGCCGAAGCTCAGCGACCACGTCGTCGCGTTCGCGCGTCACCCGTAGAGCGCAAGCGTCTCGTCGATCATGCGCTCCACGGAGTAGCGCTCGACCGCGCGTCGCCGCGCCTCGTCCGCGAGGCGGCCGGCCTCAGCGGGATGCTCCAGCACCCAACGGATCGCGGCGGCGAGGGCTTCGGGATCGCGGGGCGGCACGAGGAGCCCGGTCTCGCCGTCGACGACGGTCTCCTTGATCCCTCCGACGGCCGTCGCGACGACCGGTACGCCGGCCGCCTGGGCCTCGATCACGGCGAGGCAGAGGCCCTCGTAGAGCGAAGGGAACGCGAAGACGTCGAGCGAGGCGAGCACGTCTGGGACATCCGCACGGCCACCGAGAAGACGGACGTTCGGCCCTGCGGCTCGTTCGAGCTCGGCGCGCAGCTCGCCCTCGCCCGCGATCGCGAAGTCGGCTTCCGGCACGAGCGCGGCTGCGCCGAGCAACGTCCGGTGATCCTTCTGCGCCGCGAGGCGCGCCACGTTGCCGACGAGCGGCCGCCCTTCTTGCTTCGGGAGCACCGCCCGGCCGGACGCGAAGCGTTCGACGTCGATCCCGAGCGTCACGACGTGGCTGGGCGTACGCCCGTCGCGCTCACGGTCGGCCTCGGAGGTGTAGATCACCTCCGGCCGCGCCGCCCAGCCGAGGCGCTGCCAGACCTGCCCCGCGAGGTTGTCGCGACGCGGGAGCTCCGGGGTGTGATGGGTGACGAGGACCCGCGGAACACGGGCCAGACGCGCCGCGACGAGCGCCTGGGGCCAGACGTCGGTCACGTGCACCAGCCGCGGGCGCGCCGAGCGGAGAAGCCGCACGAGCGTTCCCAGGGACGGATCGATCTGCACCGTTCGCACGGGCAGCGACTCGAACTCCTCGACACCTGGATGAACGAGCAGCGTCTCCTCGCGGATCGCGCGCGCGATCGCCTCGACGTAGCGCTCGACGGCGCCGTAGGCAGGCGCCGGGTGCAGCAGCACGATCACAGGCCCTCGATCAGGTCGAGCAGCGCTCCGGCGGTGCGCTCCCACGTGAACGCGCGGGCGCGCTCGAACCCCTTCTGGCGGAGATCCTCGGCGAGCGCCGGCTCCTCGAGCACGCGAACCAGCGCGGCCGCGAGGGCATCCGCATCCAATGGATCGACCAGGAGCGCCGCGTCGCCCACGACCTCCGGGCTGGAGGTCGCGTTCGAGGCCACGACGGGCGCCCCGCAGGCCATGGCCTCGAGGGGCTGGTAGCCGAACCCCTCGTACAGGGTCGCGTCCACATAGGCGCCGGCGCCGCGGTAGAGCGCCACGAGCTCCTCGTCGGAGACGCGGCCGAGGAACTCCACGCCGTCCGCAGCCGGTTCGCTCGCCCCGCCGGCAACGAGCAGTCGCAGCGGCCCAGGCGCCTGCTCGCGCGCGGCCGCGAACGCACGCACGACCGTGGCGGTGTTGTCGCGCGGGTCGTTCGAGCCGAGGTGGAGGACGTACCGGTCGCCGCCGCGACCCTCCCCCGGAGAGAAGCGCTCGTCGAGCCCCGGGTAGACGACCTGCACGTCGGTGCCGGGCAGAGCGGCACGAAGCTCCTGCGCGGTCGCCTCCGAGCCGGCTGCGACGCGCCACGCGCGGCGGAGGCTCCGCTTCCACAAGGCCCGCGTGACGAGATCCGAGCCTCGTTGGTACGCGCCGGCCCCGCGGTTTTGGTCGATCCGGCGGGAAGGGAGCTCGTAGAGCCAGACGACGAAGCGACCGCGCGCGCCGATCGGCAACCGCTCGGTGAAGGTCAGCACGGCGTCGTGCTTCGTAGCGGCGCGCCGGAGGCCCAGCTGCTCCCAGAGAACGGCAGGCCGCGCGCGCACCACGCTGGACGGCGCCTGGACCGCCGTGCCCGGCTGAACGAGCGCCACGACGTCCGCGCCGCGGGCCGCCAGCGCCTCGACCGTGCCCCTGGCGACCCGCCCGATCCCCTTCGCCTGGGGGACGATTGCCGTTGCGTCGATTGCGAGCCGCGCCATCGTGCCAATCTAGGCGATGCTGTCGCTGTGACCGACCCCCTCCGCATTTGCATCGAAGCGCGGGTCGACCCAGGCAAGGCCGGCGGTGTCGTCCAGGGCGTTCTCGGACTCGCGCACGGCCTCGCGCAGCTCGAGGACGGCACCGAGGAGTACCGCTTCCTCGTCCGGCCGGGTCACGGAGACTGGCTGCAGCCGCACCTCGGGCCGCGGTCGGAGCTGCTCGAGGCGGTCCGGCCGGCCGAGCCCCTGCCTGCGCCTCGGCTCCGCACGCGCGTCGCGCGAGGGCTGCGCCGGCGCCTCGACCGGGCCGCTCCGAACGCGGGCGAGCTCGTCGCTCCCACGAAAGGGGTCGCCGAGCTCTGGGGAGCCCGCGTCGTCCACTTTCCGACCCAGCAGGGCTTCACCACCACGATCCCGACGATCTACCACCCCTGGGACCTTCAGCACGTCCATCTGCCCGAGTTCTTCGACGATGGCGACCGTCGCGACCGCGACCTGATCTACCGCAGCCTGTGCCACCAGGCGCGCGTCGTCGTGACACCCACGCGTTGGGGCGCCGAGGACGTGGTCGCGAACCTCGATGTGCCGCGCCGGAAGCTCGCGGTGATCCCGCCGGCCGCGCCGCTCACGGCCTATCCGGAGCCGACGCCCGAGGATTTCGCCCGCGTCCGTGCCGAATACGCCCTCCCGAGCGAGTTCGTCCTCTATCCAGCCCAGACCTGGCCGCACAAGAACCACCTGGCCCTCATCGACGCCGTCGCGTCGCTTGCCCGGGCCGGAACCGCGGTTCACGTCGTTTGCCCCGGCTGGAAGACCGAGCACTATTCCGCGCTTCAGGGACGGCTTGCGGAGACCGGCGTCGACGGCTCGTTCACGTTCCCGGACTACGTCGCCGGGCCCGACGTCGCGATCATGCTCCGGCTGACCCGGGCGCTCGTGTTCCCGTCGCTCTTCGAAGGCTGGGGATTTCCGGTCCTCGAGGCGTTCGCGGCCGGAGCGCCGGTCGCGTGCTCGTCGATCCCGCCGCTGCTCGAGGTTGCCGGCCCGGCGGCGCTGACCTTCGACCCGCGGCGGCCCGACGACCTCGCCGACGCCCTCCGCAGGGTCTGGACGGACGACGGACTGCTCCGGGAGCTCGTCGAGCGCGGCCGCTCCCGTGCCCGGGACTTCACGTGGGAGCGAACGGCGCGCATGTCCCGCGCGCAGTACCGCCGGCTCGCGGGATCGCGGCTTGGCGAGGAAGACCGCACGCTGATTGCTGAGGCCGCGCTGTGAGGCGCCGGCGGCCGTCCTCTCCGGCCTCGGCCCCACCCGCGCTGAGCCCACGCCTCCTCCAGGAGCAGCTCGACGACCTCTCCGTCCTCGCGGGCAAGAACCTCGCCTCACAGATCGCAGCGCAGCGGGTGACGGACATCCGCCAGGCGGAGTTCAAGGTCTTCTCGCAGTTCGGCGACGACGGGATCGTCGAGTGGCTCGTCGGCCGACTCGGCCTTCCCGCGGAGCAGCAACGATTCGTGGAGATCGGCGTCGAGGACTACCGCGAGGCGAACACTCGGTTCCTGCTCGTGAACCGCAACTGGAGCGGCCTGATCGTCGACAGCGGCGACGCGCACGTGCGCCGCCTTGCGCAGAGCTCGCTGCTCTGGCGCCATGACATTCACGCGGTCACGGCGCTCGTCGACCGCGAAAACGTCAACGACGTCCTCGGCGAGCACGGCTTCGACCACGACCTCGGCTTGCTCTCGCTCGACGTCGACGGCAACGACTACTGGATCTGGGACGCGCTCGAGGCGCAGCCCGCGCTCGTCGCGATCGAGTACAACAGCCTCTTCGGGCCCACTCGCGCCGTCACGGTCCCGTACGACGCGTCCTTCGACCGGACGCGCGCCCATTTCTCCAACCTCTACTTCGGCGCGTCGCTCGCCGCACTCGCCTCGGTCGCCGACCGCAAGGGCTACGGGCTCGCCGGCTCCAACAGCGCGGGGAACAACGCGTATTTCGTCCGCCGCGATCTCGCGCGCGGCCTACCGGCTCCGTCTGTCGCGGAGGCCTACGTCGAGTCGAGGTACCGCGAGTCGCGAGACGAGGCGGGCAACCTGACGTACCTCGGCGGCCGGGACCGCGTCGCGCAGATCGAGCATCTGTCGGTCCTCGATCTGAAGAGCCAGGAGCTCGTCCGGATCGCGGACCTATAGTCGGCGGGCGAGGCGCGGCGGGAGGGCGTTCTTGATCGATCGTCTGCTCAGGACGCGCGGGGCGAGCAGCCCCGCTCGTGCGTAGCAGCGCCGAGCCCGCCAGAGCAGTCCTGCCTCTGCGTAGAGGTCGCCTGCCCGCCGGTAGAACGTCGCGCGGCCCTCGCGGGTGTACGGGCGAAGCTCCGACGGAACCGACGCGCTGGTCATGAACTCGTCGGCACAGCGGATCGCATCCACCGCCTTCGGCACCGGCTGTCCGGTGGACTTGCCCGCTGGATGGATGCGATAGGTCGCTAGCACCTCCGGCACGTGAACGCCGCGCCCGATTCCCGCGAGCCGCACGGTGAGCTGATAGTCCAGGTAGTACCAGGCGTCCTCGTCGAGCGGGCCGGCGGCCTCGTACGCACGCCGCGCGTAGAGCGTCGCGGGCTGCTGGTTCGGGACCTGCGCCGTTCGGACCATCCGCTCCGGATCCCATGGTCCGGAGAGCGCCTCGTCGTGCAAGGTCGACGCGCCGTCCGTGTAGCGCGCGTTTCCGTACGCCAACGCAGCGTCCGGCGCATTCTCGAGCGCTTGGACGAGCCGTGAGACGGCCGACGGAAAGAGCGTGTCGTCGGAGCAGAGCCAGCCGAGGTACTTGCCCTGCGCCCGCGCAAAGCCCTTGTTCAGCGCGTCCGCTTGCCCGCGGTCCGGCTCGCTGATCCACCACGCGAGGCGGTCCTGGTAGCGCCGGATGATGTCGACGCTCCCGTCGGTGGAGCCCCCGTCGACCACGATGTACTCGATCGGCTCGTAGTCCTGGCCGAGGACGGAGCGGATCGTCTCCTCGAGGAACGCCCCCTGGTCGAACGACGGCGTGACGATGCTGACGAGGGGCCGCGTCATCCGCGGCTGCCCGCCGCCCGGGCTCGTCGTCGCCGCATCACCGCGCTCGGGAGCAGCGTGACTCCAAGCCGCCGAAGCTGCTTGGTGCGGATCCCGCGGGGAGACAACAAGAGCGAGCGGAGGAACAGGCGGCGCGCCGGTGGGATCTGCCCCGAGGCCTGGTAGGCGAGCGCCGCACGGCGGTACTGACCTGCGCGGCCGGCACGCGAGTACCGGCGAAGCTCAGGAGGAAGGTCGCCGCCCCAGAACTCGTCGGCGAAACGGACCGATTCCTCCGCCATCTGTTCGTGCCGCGACATCTGCTTCGACTCCGGATGCAGGCGGAAGGCGGCGAGCGGCGCGTCGATCCTGGCCACCCCACCCACGGTCGAGAGGCGGAAGTAGAGCTCGGCATCGAACCACGACCAGGCACGTTCGTTGAACGGGCCGACGAGCTCCCAGCCACGGCGGCTCCAGAGGGAGGCCGGCTGCGGGACGAGGAGACGTGCGGTCCGCGCCATGTACCCGATGTCCCAGTCTCCGGAGCGGACAGTCCGGAACGGCTTCGACTCCGCGTCGATGTTCACCGCACCGCCGTAGGCGAGCGCGAGCTCAGGGTCGCGCTGGAACTCCGCGACCAGCCGCGACGTGGCACCGGGGAGCAGGAGGTCGTCGGAGCTCAGAAAGCCGAGGAGGTCGCCGCGAGCGTGCTCGAACCCCACGTTGAGCGCCCGCGCCTGACCCGCGTTCTCCTGTGCCGTCCACCAGGCGAGCCGGTCGGCGTAGCGCCGGATGATCTCGACGCTGTCGTCGCTCGAGCCGTCATCGACGACGATGTATTCGAGCGGCTCGTAGTCCTGCTCCAGCACCGAGCGGATCGTCTCCTCGAGGAACCGGCCCTGGTTGTACGAGGTCGTGACGATGCTGACGAGCGGCTTGCTCATCGCCGCCGGCGCTCGCGCAGGCCCCGCACCGCGCGGCGCGGAAGGAGGCTCTTGGCAGCGAGCGAGAGCCACCGCGGCGAGGCGTGGCGCGGGTACAGCCGCAAGCCCGTCAGCGCGTAGCGGCGCGCGCGCCCCAGGTCGAGTCCTTCGTAGGCGAACTCGGCGCCCAGGAGGTACGCGCTCGACCGCCCTTCGCGAGCGAAGGGCCGCGCGGCCGCGGGCAGGCGCTCGCTCGCGAAGAATCCGTCGGCGAGCCTCGCGTGATCGCGGGCCAGCTTCGTCGCGTAGGCGCCCGTCGACTTCGCGGCGGGATGGATCCGATAGGTCGAGAGCGGCTCCGGGATCCGCCGGACCCGCTCGGGCGGGAACTGCAGGAAGAACTCGAAGTCGAAGAAGTACCAGCCGCGCTCGTCGAACGGGCCGAAGCGCTCCCAGGCCTCGCGGCGCCACATCGTCGACGGCTGGACGACGTGGTTGTCGGCCCCCCGCACCATCGCCG
>JAWVDL010000159.1:0-4937 GCA_033857355.1 Gaiellaceae bacterium
ACGTTGCAGCGCTCGGCGATCTCGAGCGTGCGGCGCAGGGCCTCGTCGTGCCCCGGGAAGTCGAGCGCCATCTCGGCCGGCGACTTGAAGAAGAACTGGTCGGTGTCGAACTTCCAGTGGTTCGGATTCTTGAGCGAGTCGCCCGACTGGATGCAGAGCAGCGCCTCGTGCGCGCGCGCGTCCTCGTGACGCAGGTAATGGACGTCGCCGGTCGCCACGAGCGGCAGGCCCGACTCGGCCGCGAGCCCGGCCAGCGCCGGGTTGATCCGCCCCTGGACCTCGAGCCCGGCGTTCTGCATCTCGACGTACGTGGAGTCGCGCCCGAAGACCTGCGCGAGCCGGTCGAGGTCGGCGGCCGCGTCGCCGGGGCGGTTCTCCTCGAGCGCCTTGCAGACGCGCCCCGAGAGGCACCCGGACAGTGCGATCAGCCCGGCGGAGTGCGACTCGAGAAGCTCCCAGTCGACGCGCGGCTTGTAGTAGTAGCCCTCGAGATAGCCCGCGGAGGCGAGCTTGATCAGGTTGCCGTAGCCCTCGTTGGACTCGGCCAGAAGCGTCAGGTGCGCGTAGCCCTTCTGCTGCGCGCGGCGGTTCTCGGCCACGTAGACCTCGCAGCCGAGGATCGGCTTGACGCCTTCCTTCCCGGCCGCCTTGTAGAGCTCGACCGCGCCCGCGAGCGACCCGTGGTCGGTCAGCGCGACCGCGGGCATCTCGAACTCGGCGGCCCGCGCAGCGAGCGCAGGAATGCGACACGCCCCGTCGAGGATCGAGTACTCGGAGTGGACGTGGAGGTGGACGAACGAGGCTTCAAGCACGGACGGCCAAGTGTAGAACCACCTTCGGCGGGCCCTCCCGCGGGGGAACCGCGACGGGCGCCAAGGTCGTGTACGGTCCGGCTTGGACGAGGCGCACCCGGCGACCGGGCGGGGCCGTTGTTCGCATGTCGTCCATTTCACCAGTCAGACTCGCGTCGCCGCCCATGCGCTTTCTCCGTATCCTCGTCTACCTCGGATTCGTCGCCGTCTCGATCGGCGCGGCGGTGCGTTTCTGGATCGACGCCCTTCCCTCCGCGGAGCCCTTTCGGGCCGCGCTGCCGCGGATTGCAAGCCGCGGCCAGGAGGTCGTGATCGCAGGCGGGCAACCCGGCACGCCGACCGGGGCGCAGCGCAGCCCGACTCGCCCTCGCACGACCGGGCCTCGTCCCGGCGGCTTTACCCTCGTCGGCTCGGGCGGCACGTCGGCGTCCGCGGCCGGGACGGGGATTTCGCTCGCGCGAGCACGCCCGAGCGCAGCGCCTGCGTCGCCGCCGCGCACGCGACCGCCGACATCGACGCCGACACCGACACCGACGCCGACACCGACACCGAAGCCACCGGTCGCCAAGCCCCCGGCTCCAGCTCCGACTCCGACTCCGTCCACTCCGCCGGCCGCCGCACCGGCAGCCGCTCCCGCGTCCTCGCCGGCGACGCCCGCCGCCACGCCTACCGTTGCTGCCAAGCCCTCACGCGGAAAGAAGGCGTCGGCGCCGAGCGCCAAAGCCAAGGAGAAGCACTCGAAGAAGACTGCGCCTCCTCCGCCGCCAACCACCGCTGCCGCCAGTGGCTCGGACGACGCCTCGAAGCCGGGCAACGGACGCGGCGACGAGAATCACGACCACTCCGGCCCGCCCGGCCAGGACAAGGAAAAGAAGAAGGACAAGAAGCCCTAGTGGGTTAGCGCGACGACGCCGTTCTTGCCGGCGTCCTTCGCCTGATAGAGCGCGCCGTCGGCCACCGCGAGCAGGTCGGAGCCTGTCCGCTCACGGGAATGCTCGGTGACTCCGAAGCTCGCCGTCACGCGCACGTCCTCGCCGCCCGTGGCGACGACAGCCGCCTCGCTCAACGCCAGCCGAAGGCTCTCCGCCAGCGAGACCGCACCGGCGAGATCCGTCCCCGGTAGGAGGACGGCGAACTCCTCGCCGCCGAGTCGCGCCGCGAGGTCGACCTCCCGGATGCGCTCGAGGAGCACCTCGCCCGCCTTCTTCAGCACGAGGTCGCCCACCTGGTGGCCATGGCGGTCGTTGACGAGCTTGAAGTCGTCGAGGTCGAACAGGACCAGGCCGAGCGGTGCGCCGAAGCGCTCGGCGCGGCGCACCTCCGCCTCGAGCGTCTCCATGAAGCGGCGGCGGTTCGGGAGCTCCGTCAGCTCGTCGGTCACCGCCTGGCGCTGCACGATCCCGTGCAGGCGGGCGTTCTCGAGCGCCGTGGCCGCCTGGACGGCGAGCGAGTGCGCGAGCTCGCGAGTCTCCGCGCTGAAGCCGCCGCGTGGCGGGATCAGCTCGAGGATCAGCGCGCCGTCGCCGTGCAGGCCGAGGTCGATATCGAGCGGCTGTCCCCCGCCCGCGCCGACCGAGCCCCTGCGCAGGATCTCCTCGCCGTCGACGAGCAGCCGTCCCCCGCGCGCCCTCGTCGCCTGGACGGTCGCCTCGAGGACGACCGGCAAGAGCGCCTTTGGGTCGTGCGTCGCCTCCAGCGCGTGGCCGATGAGAGCCGAGACCTCGCGCACCTCCTCGGGCGTCGGCGGAGGCTGCGAGCCGCGACCGCGGCCGCGCACCGCCGCGAGAACCGCGGGAGCGAGGGCAAATCCGATCAGTCCGAGCGCGAGCAGCGACATGAGAAGCGCCAGCGCCAGGATCCGGTGCCTGCGGTGGATCGGCGCGTCGATCCGGGCCGCGGGCGTGAGCGTGTAGATGGCCTCGCCGGTCGGCAGCACCCGCACGCCGAACGCGCGATAGCGCTTCCCGCCGAGCTCGATCCAGCGGTGCGTCCTGGGTGGGACGGTCAGCGCCGCAACGCCGCTCGGCGCTCCCGCGCCCGCCCGTCCGTTCCGAACGAGAAGCAACGTGTCACCGGGGTCGTGCGCCGCCTGCCGCAGCTTCCCGAGCATCCGGCCGTCGAACGGAACGAACACCGAGATCCGCCCGAGCGCGTGACCTCCCGCGACGACCTTCGCGGATCGCGGAATGCCATGGCGCGGAGCTCGAGGGACGCGCACTCCTCCCGTCGAGAACGCCACGGCGGGATGCTGCGCCGCGTACCTGGCCAGCGCCGCGCGGTTGTGCCGCCGGAGCGGGCCCTGCACCTCCGGCAGCCTCGCGAGGGCCACGGCGGTCTGGTCGGCCGCGTTGAGCTTCTGGACGAGCTCGATTGCGGCCAGCCGCACGGCCGACTCGGCGCGCAGGTCGGCGCGTTGACGCTCCGTGCGGTCAGCGGAGAGTCCCAGGAGGACCGCGGCGGTCCCGAGTGGGACGAGGCTGATCGCAGCGAAGGCGAGTCCGAGACGCAGCCGCGACAGGAGACGCGCGGGCTCCCCCGAAAGGGGGATCCGCATGTCGTCGCGAATCGGAGGCATAGGCATGGGATCAGCGGTCATTGCAAACGAGCGAATCGAGCGGCTTCAGGTCGCTCTCTCGGCCGGCGAGGTCGCCGAGCTGGCGTGTCGAGAGACGGATCGGCTGCGTGGGCGGCTGGTTCGCATTCTGGGTAAAGCTGCAGGAAACCATGCCGCAAACGTCCGGCGGCTGGCGGTTCGCCTGGCGCAGCGCCTCGAGATCCCCGAGAGCTCGGTCGCTTCGATTGCGCTCGGGAGCGTCCTCCATGACGCGGGCAAGCTGTGCGTTCCGCAGTCGATCCTCGCGAAGCCGGCGCCGCTCACAGAGGAAGAGTGGCGCATCGTTCGCCGCCATCCCGTCGCGGGCGAAGAGCTGCTCGAGCCGTACATCCAGTCGCCCGAGGTGCTGTCGATCATCAGGTTCCATCACGAGCGCTGGGACGGACGGGGCTATCCGGAAGGACGCGCGGAAGCCGAGATTCCGTTGGCCGCGCGCGTGGTCGGGACGGCCGACGCGTACGAGGCGATGATCGAGCCGCGGCCCTACCGGCTCCGTCGCACCAAGGATCAGGCTCTCCTCGAGCTCACCGCGCACAGCGGGAGCCAGTTCGACCCGAACTGCGCGCTGGCGCTCAGCGAGCTGATCCGCGAAGACGCCGACGAGCCCGTGTCGAGCGCCCGCGCAGCGAACGAATAGATAGGCCGGCGACGAACCGCAGCCGTCGAACTTGGGACCGTCGCCGGCGCGTTTCTTGTTTCGTTCGCGCCTCGCCTCTCCTTCCCCACGTGCGACGATGCGGCCATGGGCTACAGCTCGGCAGACCCGGAGAAGCTCGACTATGAGGAGCGGCCGCCGAAGGACGGCGAGCAGGCGCGCAGCACCGCCGACCTCACGACCGCGCTCGGTCTCGAGCAGTCTCGCGCCAAGCTCTGGCGCTACCCGGCTCACTCCACCGGCCGCCGCCACCGCGACCACGTGCAGGAAGAAGTCTTCGTCGTGGTCTCCGGGACGCTGACGGCGCTGCTCGGCGACGAGCCCGAGCGCGTCGACCTCGGTCCGGGAGGTGTCGTGCGCGTCGCGCCGATGACCGCGTTGCAGCTTCGGAACGAGGCGGACGACGAGCTCGTGTTCTTCGCCTACGGCGCGCCGCCCCTCCAGGAGGGCGCGGACTTCCTCGACGACGTGGAGTTGCCTGCGGAGAGCTAGGCGGCGGCGCGCGCGGCCGCGGGCACGCCGCGGTGCACGACTTCGATCGCGTTGGCGTCGAGGTCGACCACGCGGGCCGCGTAGTAGCCCGCGTCGTGCTCAGGCCGAACGCTCGGCTCGAACACACTCCGTCCTCCGGCGTCGAGAGCGGCTCGATGGAACGCGTCGACGGCCTGCGCGTCGTCCACCGCGATCGAGACGTCGAGGCCGCCGGCCTTTCGCGACTCGACCAGCCACAGCGTGCTCGGCCCGGGCGGGACGCCGAGATAGGCCCGGCGGCGGTCGTGCCAGTCGAGCAGCACGGTGAATCCGAACGGCTGGAGGGCGCGCAGATAAAAGCGTTTCGCAGCCTCGTAGTTCAGCA
>JAWVDL010000160.1:0-6009 GCA_033857355.1 Gaiellaceae bacterium
AGGCGACTCGGATCCCAGGGGATCCGCTCGCGACGTACAGGGTCCACGCGGCTTCGAAATCCGGGGCCTCGACGCCGGCGAAGATCGCCGAGTACGAGCGTTTCGGGGCCTATCCTTTCGAAGGCGAGCAGTTCGAGCTGCTGCGTCGCACGGCCCGCGCACGCCAGGCGGCGTATCAGCGACGCGCGGCCTGGATGCTCAACGAGACTCACCAGCGGGCACGCGGGCGGCGGGTCTTTCTCCGTTCCCTCCTCACCTCTCCCTCCATCTCACGGGGAACGCTCCGGCGGCTCGCGCCCCTGTTCGTCCCCGCCGGCATCGTTCGGGCCGCCCGCAGCCGCAAAGCCTCGAGCTGAGCTACGGCTCGCTGCGCGGGCGCTCGTTCGGGCCCTGCAGCAGGACCCACTTCCAACCCTCGTCGATCTCGATCCGCACTATGCGGTGGAAAAAGCTCAGCATGCGCACGATCACCACGTCCTCGTGCAACCAGGAGACGGCCTCGGCAGGGCCTCCGACCGCGGGTCCGCCGAGCGCCAGGTCGTAGAGCGCGTAGCCGTCCGGTGCGAGGACGCGGGCGTGCTCCGCGAAGAACGCGTCGAGATCGAACGCGTGGTCGACCGAGTTCGAGTAGACGAGATCGACCGAGCCGGCCGGCTCCTCGATCGCGTGGAAGTCGCCTCGACGAACGTACGGGTTGTCCGGCCCCGGGTTGAGGTCGATCCCGTAGGCCCGGGAGAAGCCGAGCTCACGGAGCACTTCTACCTCCGTCCCCTGCCGCGCCCCGGCGCAGACGATCGTCGCGGTGCGAGGCAGCAGCGGGACGAGGTGCCGGAACCGCCGGTAGAAGCGCAGCCGATACGCCGTGAGCGCCTCGTTCGTGAAGAAGCCGCCGAGCTTCAGCACTTCGTCGAGCTTCTGCTGCTGGTGCACGACGTACTCGTCGTAGTCCTCGTACGCGCGGCGCGCGAGGCCGCCGTCGTCGGTCGTGCCCCAGCCTTCGGCGCCGAAGTGCTTCCGCCTGACCTCGTGCTTGTCGCGCTCGTGGTCGTAGGCCGGATCTCGAAGGCGGTTGAGCTTGTGGTAGCGGCCGAACCCGCCAGGAGTGAGCCGGTACAGCGGCGTCTTGGCCCAGAACGGGGCGACTCGGCCGGCCCTGCGCAGGGACCTCGCACCGCTCCGGGCGTGCTGCTTCAACCCTCGCGGCAGGAGGCGCTTGACGTTCATCCGCAGAGCGGCTCGAACCGCGCCGCGACCGGGCTGGCTCCTAACAGATCATCCACATGCGACTGACAGAATAGGGCGGCGTGACCGCAATTCTCGGCCTCAACGCCTTTCACGGCGACGCGGCGGCGGCACTCCTCATCGACGGGACACTCGTCGCGGCGGCGGAGGAGGAGCGCTTCAACCGCGTCAAGCACTGCGCGGGCTTCCCGGAGCTGGCCGCTGCATGGTGTCTCGCGGACGCGGGCTTGAATCCCGGGGATCTCGACCACGTCGCCGTCTCACGCGATCCCAAGGCGAACATCGGCCGCAAGCTGCTGCGCACGATCAGACACGGCGCCAGCGGCCGCTACCTGAAGGCGCGGCTCGAGAACGCCGCCAAGGTTCGCGACGTGAAGACGCACCTCGCGCAAGGTCTCGGCGTCGCGCCGACAGAGATTCGCGCCCAGGTGCACAACGTCGAGCACCATCTGGCGCACGTGGCCAGCGCCTTCTTCGTCTCGCCCTTCGAGGACGCCGCGATCCTCTCCGTCGACGGGTTCGGGGACTTCGCCTCGACGATGCTCGCCGAGGGGCACGGAAACCACGTCGAGGTCCTCGACCGCGTCCTCTTCCCGCACTCGCTCGGGATCTTCTACACGGCCGTCACGCAGTGGCTCGGCTTCCCGAAGTACGGCGACGAGGGCAAGGTCATGGGCCTCGCGCCCTACGGCGACCCGTCCAAGCACATCGCGAAGATGCGCGAGCTCGTGCTGCTCGACGGCGGGCTCTTCAAGCTCGGGCTCGACTACTTCACGCACGACAAGGAAGGCGTCGACATGACCTGGGACGAGCAGACGCCGTCGATCGGGCGGATCTACTCCGACCGCATGGTCGAGGCGTTCGGGCCCGCGCGCGAGCCGCGCGCCGAGCTCACCGAGCTGCAGAACGACGTCGCCGCCGCGCTGCAGGCGATGCTCGAGGAGGCGTACCTCCAGCTCGTGAACACGCTCTGGGAGAAGACGCAGATCCCGAATCTCTGCCTGGCCGGCGGGGTCGCCCTGAACGCGGTCGTCAACGGCAGGATCCGCCCGGAGACGCCCTTCGAGGAGGTCTACGTACAGCCCGCGGCGGGCGACTCCGGCACCGCGGTTGGCGCCGCCTACTACGTCTGGAACCAGGAGCTCGGGCAGCCTCGCAGCTTCGTGATGGAGCACGCGTACACGGGTCCCGAGTACTCCGACGAGGAGCAGCGCACGGCGATCGAGGCCGCCGGCTTCACCGCCGAGCGCCTCGACGACGAGGAGCTGTTCCGCACCGTTGCGGGCCGGATGGCCGAGGGCGACGTCGTGGGGTGGTTCCAGGGCCGGATGGAGTTCGGGCCCCGCGCGCTGGGCAACCGGTCGATCGTCGTCGACCCGCGCCGCCACGACATGAAGGACATCCTCAACGCGCGAATCAAGCACCGCGAGCCCTTCCGCCCTTTTGCGCCGTCCATCCTCGCCGAGGCCACCGGCGACTGGTACGACCAGGACTACACCTCTCCGTTCATGGTGCTCGTGTACAAGACCCGCGCGGACAAGCGAGACAAGATCCCGGCCGTCAACCACGTCGACGACACGGGCAGGCTCCAGACGGTGGAGGAGCGCGTCTCACCGCGCTACTACCGACTGATCAAGGCGTTCGAGGCCGAAACGGGCGTGCCCGTCGTCCTGAACACCTCGTTCAATGAGAACGAGCCGATCGTGATGACCCCTGAGCAGGCCGTGGACACATTCGCCAAGACGAAGATGGATCTACTCGTCCTCGGCAACCACGTCGTCTCGAGGGACGGCAGATGAGCGTGGTCGGCGAGACTCTCGGACGCCGCGTCGTCGATCCTGCGCGACGGATCCGTCGGATCGAGCCGACGCATCGTCGGCTGCCGCTGACCCTGCGCGAGGCGCGCGAGCTCTGGGCCTACCGCGAGCTGCTCTTCTTCCTCGTCTGGCGCGACGTCAAGGTCAAGTACAAGCAGACGGCGATCGGTGCGAGCTGGGCGATCCTCGTCCCGTTCACCCAGATGGTGCTGTTCACGATCATCTTCAACCGCGCGCTGCACGTGAAATCGGAGTACCACGTGCCGTATCCCCTGTTCAGCTACACCGCGCTGCTCCCGTGGATGTACTTCCAGTCCTGCCTCGGCGGGTCGAGCATGAGCATCGTCGGAAACCAGAACCTGATCACGAAGGTCTGGTTCCCGCGGCTGCTCATCCCGCTGGCCGCGGTCTTCGCGCCGGTAATCGACTTCCTGCTGGCGTTCTGCGTGCTCGTGGGGATGTTCGTCTTCTACGGACGTACGCCGCACTGGCATGCCGTCGTGATCCCGGTCTTCCTGCTCATGGCTCTCCTGACGGCCTTCGGCGTCGGCCTGTGGCTGTCGGCCCTGAACGTGCGGTACCGCGACATCCCGTACGCGTTGCCGTTCCTGACGCAGATCTGGTTCTTCGCGACGCCGGTGCTCTGGGGGATCACAGCCGTCAAGCCGTCGACACAGCGGCTGCTCGGTCTCAATCCGATGACGGGCGTGATCGACGGCTTCCGCTGGTCGGTGCTCGGGCGCGGGCTGCCGCATTACACGCTCTACGCCGAGAGCCTCGGGATCGGGCTCTTGATCCTCGTCAGCGGCCTCTGGTACTTCAAACGGGTCGAGCGCTACTTCGCGGACCTCATCTGATGGCCGACTTCGCAATCAGGGCCGAAGGGCTCGCCAAGCAGTACCGGATCGGCCAGATGCACTCGTCGATCGACACGCTGCGCGACCACCTCATGCACGGACTGCGCAACCTCCGCGCCGAACGGCGGCCGCGGGAGACGATCTGGGCGCTGGACGGCGTGTCCTTCGAGGTCCAGGAGGGCGAGGCGCTCGGGATCATCGGTCGAAACGGCGCCGGCAAGACCACGCTGCTCCGGCTGCTGTCGCGCATCACCGAGCCCACGAAGGGCTACGCGGACATTCGCGGCCGCGTCGGAAGCCTGCTCGAGGTCGGAACCGGCTTCCACGCCGAGCTGACCGGCCGCGAGAACATCTTCCTGAACGGCGCCATCCTCGGGATGCGACGGGCCGAGATCGTCCGCAAGTACGACGAGATCGTCGAGTTCGCCGGTGTCGAGACCTTCATCGACACGCCCGTCAAGCGGTACTCGAGCGGAATGTTCGTCCGGCTCGCCTTCTCGGTCGCGGCGCATCTGGAGCCGGAGATCCTGATCGTCGACGAGGTGCTCTCGGTAGGCGATGCAGACTTCCAGAAGCGCTGCCTCGGCAAGATGGAGGGCTTCGGCCGGTCGGGTCGCACGGTGCTCTTCGTCTCGCATTCGATGCCGACCGTCGCCCGGTTGTGCCCGCGCCTGCTGCTGCTCGACCGCGGGCGGATCGTCGCCGACGGGCCGGCCGAGTCGGTGATCGGCCAGTACCTGCACGGCGAGCACGGCACCGCAACGCGGCAGGAGTGGCACGACCCGGTCACCGCTCCGGGCGACGAGTACGTGCGGCTCCGCTCGGCTCGTGTCGTCGACGCCTCCGGCGCCACGGCCGACGTCGTCGACGTCTCGGACGAGGTCGGGATCGAGATCGGATTCGACCTGCTGAAGTCCGACCTGGCGGTCTTCCCCTGGATTGACATCTACAGCGAGGGCGGCCAGCACGTCTTCAGCGCGATGGACACCGATCCCGCCTGGCGCGAGCAGCGCGACACGGGGCGCTATGTCAGCACGGCCTGGATCCCGGACCATCTGCTCAACGACGGCACGCTGCACGTCACGGTCTCGGTCAAGTCGCCGCTGCTCGGACGCAAGCCGTGGCGCCACGCCGAGGTGGAGTCCGCGCTCACCTTCCAGGTCGTCGAGCAGAGCGAGGGCGAGACGGCGCGCGGTCATTTCGCCGGACGGATCGGTGGGCCGGTCCGGCCGCTGCTGCGCTGGACCACGCGCAGCGGCTCGACGGCCGACGAGCCGCTCGTCGCGCAGCCGTCGGGAGAGTGAGCCGGCGCCTCAGCGTCGGCTGGGCGACGTCGTCATCGCTCGCCGCCGACCGTGCGACCTTTCGCGGGCTGGAGACGAGCGTGGCGATGCGCATCGCGAACGTCGGGCGCTGGCTGAACCGCAATCTGCCCGTCAGCACCGAGATGTACCGCCCCGACCGGCGCTACGACGTGGTCGTGTTCGTCAAGGCGATGGACGACCGGGCGCGAGGCGAGCGCGAGCGCGTGCAGCAAGCGGGGGCGAAGACCGTCTTCGACGCGAACGTCAACTACTACGAGGTCTGGGGCGACTACCACCTTCCGAACACCGAGCCCACGGACGAGCAGCGAGCAGCCGCGGTCGAGATGACGAAGCAGGCGGACGCCGTGGTCGCCGACTCCACGTACATCCTCGACGTCGTGAAGCCGCTCAACGACCAGGCGGTCTGGATTCCGGACAACGTCGACCTGCGACTCTTCCGGCGTCCGCGGAAGCACCGAGCCGGAACGCCCGTGCGGCTCGTCTGGTCGGGGCGCTCCACCAAGGCACAGCCGCTCACGCTCCTCGCGGACGTAGGCGCGGCGCTTCGCGGCTTCGAGCTCCTCGTGGTCTCCGACCGCGAGCCACCGGAGCTCGAGGCGCTGCGGGGAGTACTGCCGACCTCCTACGAGCGCTTCGATCTCCGGCGCTACGCTCGCACGCTGCGGACTTGCGACGTGATCATCTCTCCCAAGCGCCTCGTCAACGGCTACGAGCTCGGCCACACCGAGTGGAAGATCACGCTCGGGATGGCCGCCGGTCTGCCGGCCA
>JAWVDL010000161.1:0-2675 GCA_033857355.1 Gaiellaceae bacterium
TCAGCTCGGGCACGAGCACCTGCTTGTACGAGCGCAGCACCTCGCCCGTGTTGCGCGGGAACGGGTTCAGGTAGGTCATGTGCGCGTGCGCGACCTTCTGCTTGCGCTTGCGCACGCGGCGCACGGCGGCGGCGACCGACCCGTACGTGCCGCCCCAGCTCACGACGAGCAGATCGGCGTCCGCGTCGCCCTCCACCTCGAGCTCGGGGATGTCGGAGGCGATCGCGGCGACCTTCTGCGCGCGCAGCCGCACCATCAGGTCGTGGTTGTCGGGGTCGTACGAGACGTTTCCGGTCACGTCCTGCTTCTCGAGCCCGCCGATGCGGTGCTCGAGGCCGGGCGTGCCGGGAATCGCCCATGGGCGCGCGAGCGTCTTCGGGTCGCGCGCGTACGGCATGAAGCCGTCCTCGTGGTTCGGCCCGGTTGCGAAGCCGGGATCGATCGTCGGGAGCGCGGAGACGTCTGGCAGGAGCCACGGCTCGGAGCCGTTCGCGAGGTACGCGTCGGAAAGCAGAAAGACCGGGGTGCGGAACTTGATCGCGATCCGCGCGGCCTCGAGCGCGGCATCGAAGCACTGGCCCGGCGTCGAGGCGGCGAGCACGGGGATCGGAGACTCGGAGTTCCGCCCGAACATCGCCATCAGCAGGTCGGCCTGCTCGGGCTTCGTCGGCAGGCCGGTGGACGGACCGCCGCGCTGGATGTCCAGGATCAGCAGCGGCAATTCGAGCGCGACCGCGAGGCCGATCGTCTCCTGCTTCAGGACGACGCCGGGACCTGCCGACGTGGACACACCGAGAGCCCCGCCGAAGGCAGCGCCGAGCGCCGCGCCCACGGCCGCGATCTCGTCCTCTGCCTGGAAGGTGCGGACGCCGAAGTTCTTGTGCTTCGCGAGCTCCTCGAGGATCGAGGACGCCGGCGTGATCGGGTACGCGCCGAGGAAGAGCGGCAGCCCACTCTGGACACTCGCAGCGATCAGCCCGTAGGACAGCGCCTGGTTGCCGGTGATGTTGCGATACGTGCCGGGCTTGAGCGGCGCCGGCTTGACCTCGTACGTGACCGCGAAGCCCTCGGTCGTCTCGCCGAACGCGTAGCCCGAGTTGAACGCGATCACGTTCGCCTCGGCGATCTCCGGCAGCTTGGCGAACTTGCGCCGGATGAACTCGATCGTCCCCTCGGTGGGCCGGTTGTAGAGCCACGTCATCAGCCCGAGCGCGAACATGTTCTTCGCGCGCTCGGCCTCGCGCTTGGTGACGTCGATCGCCTTCAGCGCCTCCAGCGTCATCGTCGTCAGCGGCACCTCGTGCACCTGGAACTCGTCGAGCGAGCCGTCGGTGAGCGGGTTGGCCGCGTAGCCGGCCTTCGTGAGGTTGCGCTCGGCGAACGCGTCGGTGTTGACGATGAGCGTGCCGCCCTTCGGCAGGTCGCCGATGTTCGTGCGCAGCGCCGCCGGGTTCATCGCGACGAGCACGTTGGGCGCGTCGCCCGGCGTGAGGATGTCGTGATCGGCGAAGTGGAGCTGGAACCCCGAGACGCCGGGCAGGGAGCCGGCGGGCGCCCGGATCTCGGCCGGGAAGTCCGGATACGTCGAGATGTCGTTGCCGAGCATGGCCGTCTCGCTCGTGAAGCGGTCGCCGGCGAGCTGCATCCCGTCGCCGGAGTCGCCCGCGAAACGGACGATGACGCTGTCGACCTGCTCGACCGGCTTGGACATCTCTTATCGAAGGTATAGCGCACCCGCTAGGGCGCGCCGCTCAGTCTTTGGAATCGGGCTCGATGCGCTCGAACTGAACCATCAGCCGGCGCAGGAGCGCGTTCAGCTCGTCCTTCTCGCCGTCATTGAGCGCGGCAGCGACGAAAGCCTCCTTCTCGGCCTGAGCGCCGACCGCCTGCCGGTACGCCTTCTTACCCGCCTCGGTGAGCTCGACGCGGAGACCGCGGCGGTCGTCGGGGTTCGGCTGGCGCCGCACGAGGCCTGCCTGCTCGAGCTTGTCCAGGCGCGCGGTCATGGCCCCACTGGTCAGCTCGAGCCGCCGCGCCAGCTTTCCCGGGGCGACACGAAACGGAGGCCCGGACTGGTAGAGCATGTTCAGGACTCCCCACTCCTCATACGTGAGCCCGTGGTCGGCGAGGGTGCTCTCCATCATCCGCCGGAAGCGCCGGTTCAGCCCGTGGATTCGGTCGACAATCCCCTCGACGTCCAGGTCGAGGTCGGGGAGCCGCTCGCGCAGCGTCTCGAGAAATCGGTCGACGTGGTCCTGCTCGGTCGCTGTCTTGGCCATGTCGAGTGCATTGTGCCCGAAATTTGCTTGACGTCAAGCTACTTGATGTGTAACGTTCAAGTTGTTCGACGTTGAGATACTTCGTGTCGAGGGAGGCCGAGATGTTCCAGGTATACGACCAAGAGCTCCGTCAGGTTCTGAGCGCCGAGAAGGCCGCAACGCTTCGCGCGGCTGCAGCCCCGCCGCCTAGCCGCGGACGGATGCGGGCCTGGCTAGGCCAGTCCCTCGTGAGCGCGCGCCTTCACCGGCGCACTTCGGCTAGCCCGCTTCGGCGAGCAGAGCTTCGAGGTCGAGCGGCGCGTTGACCATCGCCACGCCCTCGCCGTCCGTGGCCCGCGGCCATTCCTCCTGCGGGCGATCGACGTAGAGCTCGACGCCGTTGTCGTCGGGATCGCG
>JAWVDL010000162.1:0-2970 GCA_033857355.1 Gaiellaceae bacterium
CGAGAGCGCCCGCCGCGGCCGCCACCCCGTCCACCTCGGCAACGAACAGGCGCGAGGTCGGACTCTCGGCCCAGCGCGCGACGTGGCCCCGCGGCACCTCGTCCGGAACGCCGTGACCGCGCAGGAGCACGTCGGCGAAAAGCTCGGCCTCGCCCTGCCCGACCTCGCGCACGCGTGGGTCCGGGTCGAACGACGCCGGCTCGCCGTAGAGGACGGTGTGAAACCTGATCGGGAGCGCGCCCGACGCGACGAGGGGGCCGGAAAGCCGCCAGAAGTCGTCCGCCGGCGGCAGCTCGAACCAGGGACGGACGCCGGCCTCGAGGTAGAACGCCAGGATCGCGTCCAGCTCCCCCGCGTCCTCCGGAACGAGCCCGATGACGCGATTCTGGAAATCGAGCTCGGGCTCGTCCGGGTTGACGGGCGCCCACGCCCGCCCGAAGCGCTCGATCCGCACACCCGGGATCCCCCGGAGCCAGTCGAGCATGAAGTCGGCCTCGGCCCGCTCGATCCGACGGGAAAGATCGTGGGAGGCCAGCAACGCGGCTCGATCTTCGCAGAGGCCGCGAATCCCTCGCACGAGGGTCGCAACAAGCCGTGCGACCCCCGATGGAGAGGACGTACGGGCAAAGCGGCGCGGCCACGCTCGAAAGCCCCAAGGCTCCAGATGGCCAGCGCACTCACCCTCCACAAGCGTCTTCTCCTCCTCGCCGCCCTCCCGGTGCTGGCGTTCGCCGGCCCGGCCGGAGCCGCTCCCGAGCGCCTCTCGAGCGTCCGCCTCGACGTCCCGACACGCGCAGTCCAGGGGAACTACGTCGCCGCGTCCGTCAGGGTCTCCCCCGCCGGCGCCCGCTGCTCGCTGAGCGTGCAGTACGGAAGCGGGGCGAAGCAGCGCGGCCTCGGCGCGCGCGCCGCACACGGTGGCCGCGCCTCGTGGCGCTGGCTCGTCGCACGCGGGACGAAGCCCGGCCCCGCGACGGCGATGGTGAACTGCGGGTCGGCGGGCGGCGCGGTCAAGACGATCATGGTCGTCGGCTCGGTCATCCCCGCGCACATCAGCGTCCTCAAGAAGGGCTACACGCAGCGCGCCTACCCGTACGGCGGCAGCGTCGTGAGCTGGGGCGTCGTCCTCGCCAACGACTCGCCGCAGGACGCTCAGGACGTGACGGTTCTCGCCAACTTCGTGATGCCGGACAACCGCCTGATCGGCTCGACGACCACGCACGTCAGCGCGGTCTCCGCGGGCCGCGAGCACGCGCTCGGAGGAGATCTGAGCTTCCCCGGCGTGCCGCCGATCGCCCGCCTCGAGATCGTCGTCACGATCGGCAAGTCAGGGCCCGCGACGAAGGCCTTTCCGGCGGTCGCGAACACCCGTGTCGTGATGGATCCGTACGACCTCGGCTGGACAGGCTCCGTCGAAGGTGAGATCCAGAACGACCAGGCCGCGCGCACGCTGCAGAGCGTGGAGCTCTCCTGCGTGGTCTTCGACTCCGCGGGCAACGTCCTCGGAGGCGGCACCGGCTTCACGTTCGCCGCGCTGCCCCCGGGAGCGCGCGAGTTCTACAAGATCGGGAGCGGCCTCCGCGCGATCCCGTTCGCAAACGCAGCGTCGGCCGAGGTCTCGATCGTGCCGACCTACCAGTCCTAGGTCGCGCGCGGCCGATACCCTCGGGCGGTGGCCGTCCGGGGACTCCTCTTCGACTTCGACGGCCTGATCATCGACACCGAGACGCCGTCGATGGCCTCGTGGCAGGAGGTCTACCGCGAGCACGGGCATGAGCTGCCGCTGGACCAGTGGATGACGCTCGTCGGCACGATCGGCGCCCCATTCGACCCGTACACGCACCTCGAGGAGCTGGCCGGCCCCCTCGATCGTGAGACGGTGCTCCAGCGGAGGCGCGATCACGAGCTGTCGCTGACGGACGTCGAAGATCTGCGGCCGGGCATCCTGGAGTACCTCGAGGACGCACGGGCGCTCGGGCTGAAGACTGCGATCGTCTCCAGCTCCACCCAGGACTGGATCAACCGGCATCTGGCTCGGCTCGAGCGGGCGGAGCACTTCGAGGCGATCGTCGCCGCAGACCACGACGTCTCCCGCGCGAAGCCGGCGCCGACGCTCTACCTGGAAGCGCTCGACCGGCTCGCGCTCGGTCCGGAGGAGGCGATCGCGTTCGAGGACTCCCCGAACGGGATCAAGGCCGCGAAGGCCGCCGGGATCTTCTGCGTCGCGATCCCGAACGGCGTCACGGCCGCGCTCGGATTCGGCGAGGCCGACCTCGTCCTCGACTCGCTCGCGGACCTCCCGCTGCGGGCGCTGATCGAGCGCGTCGACTAGGGCATCAGGTCGCGCACCGAGCGCCGGCCCGAGCTGCCCGACACCGCGGCGAGCGTGCCGCGCCGCGCCGATCCTGCGACGAGCTTGCGTGCGTACAGACGCTCGTCGGCGGCGCGGTAGAGCGAGAGCGCGTTCTCTCCGTCGTGCGGGAACGACGCCCAACCGAACGTGACCTGATAGCCGCCGTTGCGAGCGACACGCTCGAGCTGCAGGGCCAGGTCGCTCGCATCCTTGGCCACACGGCGCGTCGTCAGCACGGCGAACTCGGCGCCACCGATCCGCGCGATGTCGTCGTCGGGCTCGAGCGAGCGGGACAGGAGGTCGCCCAGGGAGCGAAGGGACTCGTCCGGGCCGATCTCGGGGCCTGACCCGTCGAGGGCATCGATGTCTCCGACGAGCAGTGTGAACGCGCGAGCCGCCTTGAGCCGGCGGTCGACCGCGATCTCGAAGGCGCGTGTGTTCGGCAGACCCGTGACCGCGTCGCGCTCGGCGAGGACGCTGAGCTCGGCCACCATTCGGCGATGCGTCTCCGCGAACCAGCCGATCAGCGCGCCCATGGCGACGAAGGTGATCGCCCGGATCACGGTCGGCAGCGTCGGCACCTCGGACGAAGGCACGTGGGGGTTGAGCAGGACGCC
>JAWVDL010000163.1:0-2749 GCA_033857355.1 Gaiellaceae bacterium
AGCAGAGCATGGCGGGCCGCTCGCACGCGACGACGCCGACGGAATCGAGGAACTGCGCGCGGCCCTCGACCGTGGCGGCTACCGGATCGAGCAGATCGAGGACGTGCTCCAGGTCGAGCGGCTGTCCTCGCGCCCCGCCGACATCGCGCTTCAGCTCCGGCGCCTGCCGCGCAGCGGGCCGTTCGCGACGCTCGTCCGTCTCTTCCTGCTCGGTGCGGCCGTGTCTCGCGCCGACGCAGAGGCGGCGTTCGCCCCGCTGCCTGTCGACCGCCTCGTCAGGCTGGGCGTGCTCGAGGAGCGCTCCGGAGGCGACCTCCGCGGCGCGATCAAGCTCGTCCCGCACGGCGGTGTCCTGATTGCATCCGACCACGAGCGTGACGGCGAGCCGGTCCCGGCGGACGTCGTGGCCGGCGTTCACCCGCCGTCGGTCGTCCTCGCGAAGCTCGCGGTCTGGCTGCCCGTCGAGCGCGCGCTCGACGTGGGGACCGGGAACGGGATCCAGGCCCTCTTCGCCGCCCAGCATTGCAAGCACGTGATCGCGACCGACGTCAGCCAGCGGGCGCTCGACTTCGCCGAGTTCAACGCGAGGCTGAACGGCGTCGACAACATCGAGTTCAGGCGCGGAAGCTTCTTCGAGCCGGTCGAGGGCGAGCGCTTCGACCTCGTCCTCTGCAACCCGCCCTATCTCATCTCCCCGGACTCTCTGTATGCCTACCGCGACAGCGGCATGGGCGGCGACACCGTCTCGAGCGAGCTCGTCCGGCGCGCTCCCGAGTTCCTCGTCGAAGGCGGGTTCGCCCACCTGCTGGCGAGCTGGATCCGCCGTGAAGGTGACGAGTGGAGCGAGCGACTGCGCGACTGGACAGAGGGGAGCGGGTGCGACGCCTTCTTCCTGCACTACCAGACCGAAGCGCCGATCGACCACGCCGAGAGCTGGCTCGCGCCGCTCGCCGCCGGTCCCCTCGCCGAATACGAGCTCGCACTCGACCGCTGGCTCGAGTACTTCTCGCAGGAGGGGATCGCCTCGATCTCGCACGGCGCCGTGACGCTCCGCCGGCGCACGGCGGCGAAGAACTGGATCCGAGCCGAAGAGTTGCCGACGAACCGCCTCCTGCCCGCCAGCTTGCACATGCTGCGAATTGTCGCGGCCGAGGACTTCCTCGCCGAGCTCGCCCGGCCCGAAGACCTGCTCGACGAGTGGCTCGCGCTCGTCGAGGCGCACCAGCTCGACCAGCGCCTCGCCGCCCGCGAGGGCGCACTCGGGCACCTGCACACGTCGCTCCTGCTCGAGGAGGGCCTCGGCTTCGTGATCGGTATCGACCTCGAAACAGCGGAGCTGTTGCCGGCGCTCGACGGCTCCTCCACTGCTAGAGAGGCGCTTGCGGCGCGCGCCCGGGAACGCGGGCTCGAAGAAGAACGCCTCGAGCGCGCGGCTCTACCAGTGATCCGGCGACTGTTCGAGCTGGGCTTCCTCGAGCGTCAGTCGTCGTCCACGAGCCGGTAGCCCACACCCCAGCTGTTCACGACGAACGGGCCGAGTCCGGTCGCGGCGAGCTTCCGCCGCAGCCTCGAGGCGTGCGAGTCGAGCGTGCGCGTGCGGCCGAGCGAGCGGAAGCCCCAGACCTCCCGAAGCAGCTCCTCCTTCGTGAATACCCGCGAGGGCTCCGAGAGGAGCTTCAGCAGGAGCTGGTACTCCTTGCCTGCGAGCTCGACACGCTCGCCGCCCACCGTGACTCGGCGCGTCGCGGGGTCGACGTGGATGGGGCCAGCCTCGAACCGTGACGGCCGGTCCGGCCGCGTGCGCCGCAGCACCGCGCGGATGCGAGCGACGAGCTCGTCGTACATGAACGGCTCGGAGAGATAGTCGTCGCAGCCACGCGCGAAGGCGCGCACCCTGTCGATCACGTCGGCGCCGTCGCCGCCGAGCACTATGACCGGCACCTCCCCCGCCCACTCGCTCACCTGTCGCGAGTCGCCGAGGAGAACCAGGTCGGGTCGGCCGTCGAGCGCACGCTCGCCCGCGACGACCTCGAACCCGTCGTCGAGAAGGTGCCGCTCGAGGAAGCTCCGCGTGTCCGGCTCGGTCTCGGCGAGGAGCACGGCAGTCGACATGAACGCAAGGTAGCTCCGCCGAAAAGCGCTGCCTAGATGTCCTTTTGCTCGATTTGGTGACGAACGATCTACAGTCGGCCGGAGCGGACGACGCCCCACAGCAGCCAGACGCCGAGCACGCCCGAGAGCGCGAAGCCGAGCACCGACAGCACGTTGACGCCGAGGAACTGCGGGCCGCCGGTGGCGAAGATTCCGATCAGGCTCGAGCCGATCAGGCCGCCGACCACGACGAGCGCGACGACGAGCCGGTTGAAGGCGACCATCATCCGCTGCATGAACTCGTCGAGCCCCTTGTGGACGAACCCGACCTCGATCTGGCCGTCCCGCACCTGTTCCAGCGTGTCGTGGATCTGGTACGGCAGCTCGTACGCCACCTGCGCGAGCTTGAGCCCCTCCCGCCGCGCGTCCGCCGCCATCCGCCGCGGAGCGAACCGCTCGAGCAACAGCCCACGCGCATACGGGCGCGCCACCTCGAAGACGTTGAAGTCCGGATAGAGATCGACGCCGACGCCGCCGAGGGTCGCGATCGCCTTGTCGAGGAGGAGGAACCGCGTCGGCAGCTGCAGGTTCATCGAGTAGATCAGCGCGAACGCCTCCCGGATGACCTGCAGCGGGTCGATCTCCGCGAGCGAGGCGC
>JAWVDL010000164.1:0-7355 GCA_033857355.1 Gaiellaceae bacterium
CGGCGCTACGCTCGCACGCTGCGGACTTGCGACGTGATCATCTCTCCCAAGCGCCTCGTCAACGGCTACGAGCTCGGCCACACCGAGTGGAAGATCACGCTCGGGATGGCCGCCGGTCTGCCGGCCATCGCCAGCCCACAGCGCTCGTACATCGAGGCGCTCGCCGACGGCGGAGGGATCGTGGCCGACTCACCCCAGGAGTGGACCGCCGCGCTGGACGTCCTGCGCGACGCCGGTCGCCGGAGCGAGCTCGGCGCCCGGGCGCGCGAGATCGTGGAGGAGCGGTATTCGACCCCGGTCGTGGCTCGACGCTACGGCGAGTTTCTCCTGTCGCTGTGAGAGATCTCTTCCGCCAACCCGATCTCGCGATCGTGCATCGCTTTCGTCCCGCGCCCTACGGTGGCTCCAACCAGTTCCTCACCGCGCTGCGGAGCGAGCTGCGCGGACGCGGCCTGCACGTCTCCGACGGCGCGGTCGGGCGCAAGACGCGGGCCTGCCTCCTGCACTCGTACCTCGTCGATGCGCAGGACATTCGCTCGAGGCTCCACAAGGGCCTTCGGATCGTGCACCGCGTCGACGGCCCGATCGCGTTGTATCGCGGCGGCGACGACGGGTCGGACCGGAAGATCGTCGAGATCAACCACGAGTTCGCGCACGCGACGATCTTCCAGTCCCGCTGGAGCCTGGAGGCGCATCGCGCGCAGGGGATCGACCTGCGCGACCCGGTCGTGATTCCGAACGCCGTCGACCCGGCCGTTTTCTTTCCCGCTCCTTCGGCGCCGCTCGGCGACCGTGTCCGCCTGATCGCCACGAGCTGGTCGGACAACCCCAACAAGGGCGGCGAGACCCTGCAGTGGCTGGCCCGAACGCTCGATCCCGACCGGTACGAGCTCACGTTCGTCGGCCGCACGCAGGTCGACCTCGCACCGGCCCGCGTGGTCCCTCCTCTCGACTCGCAGGGCGTCGCAGCTCTCCTCCGCGAGCACCACGTCTACCTGGCGCCGAGCCTCAACGATCCCTGCTCGAACGCGCTGATCGAGGCGCTGGCCTGCGGGCTGCCCGTGCTGCACGCGCGAAGCGGCGGGCATCCGGAGCTGGTCGGAGCAGGCGGTCTCGGCTACGACGACCGTGAGGAGATCCCCGGCCTGCTCGGCCGGCTGGTCGCCGAGTACGAGGACCGGCGCGCCGGGATCTCGGTCGCCGCGCTCTCCGACGTCGCCGACCGCTACCTCGACGTGCTGGGACTGCGATGACGCGGCTGCTGGGCTCGGCCCGGCGCGGATTGGAGCACGGGGCGCGCGGGCTGCGCGATCGCGCACGCCACCGCGCGATCGCGGCCGCGGCCCCGGTGCGAGGGCGCGTCGCCGTCTCGTACGGGCACGACCGGATTCCGACGGTCGACGAGCCCGCTCACGGTGGGACGGTCAAGTTCCAGCAGCTCCAGCGTGAGCTCCCGAACGAGCCGCGCGCGTTCAACCTCCTCTATCTCGGCAGCTCCAACCGGCCCGCCGATTCGTCCGAGCTCGTCCGGCTTGCCCGCGCCCGCGGCGCGCCGTTCGTCCTGAACCAGAACGGCGTCGCCTACCCCGGGTGGCACGGGCCGGGCTGGGAGCACACGAACGAGCCCCTCGCCGAGCTGTTGCGCGCAGCCGACCACGTCTTCTTCCAGAGCGCGTTCTGCAAGCGGAGCTGCGACCGCTTCCTCGGCGAGCCGACCGGAGCCTGGGAGATCCTCCACAACCCGGTCGACACAGAGCGCTTCGTCCCTCGGGCGCGGGATGAGCGCCCGCTGACGCTGCTCCTCGGCGGCAACCAGTACCAGCGCTACCGCTTCGAGAGCGCGGTCCGTGCGCTTGCGCTCGTCGCCGACGAGCGGGACGTTCGCCTGCTCGTCGCCGGCCGGATCTCGTGGCGTCCCGACGCTCGCCGGGCCGAGCGTGAGGCGGCCGAGCTGCTCGCCGATGCAGGCGTCGCCGAGCGGGTCGAGCTCGTCGGGGCGTTCACGCAACGCGAGGCTCCTGCGCTCTACGCGCGGGCCGATCTGCTCGTGCACACGAAGTACAACGATCCCTGTCCGACGGTGGTGCTCGAGGCGATGGCATCGGGTCTGCCGGTCGTCTACTCCGCGAGTGGCGGCACTCCCGAGCTCGTCGGTGAGACCGGAGTGGGGGTGAACGCGCCCGAGGACTGGGAACACGACCATCCGCCGCAGCCGCACGCCTTGGCGCTGGCGATCGTCCAGGCCGCCGACCAGCGCGAGGAGCTCGGCGCGGCGGCGAGGGCCCGGGCCGAGGAGCGCTTCGCGTTGCCGCGCTGGATCGAGCGACACCGGCGCCTGTTCGAGGAGCTGGTCGGGTGAAACCGTTGCGGGAAGCCTGGCGCGGGACGCTCACGGCGCTGCCGTTCGGGTCGGCGTTGCGAGTCGTGCGCTCCTGGCTGAACGTCACGGCGCAGGGCCGCGACGAGGCCGAGGCGCTGCGCCGCCTCTTCGCAGTCGACGATCTGCTTCAGGGCGAGATCGACCAGCTCGCGATCCGCCGGGACGGCGGCGTCCACCCGAAGCATCGCCTGACGCGTTACCACGACTTCTTCGTCGAGCGCATCGAGCCCGGCGAGCGGGTCCTCGACGTCGGCTGCGGCAAGGGTGAGCTCGCGCACGATCTCGCCGAGCGAGGCGGGGCATCGGTGGTCGGGATCGACGTCCTCCCGGAGAAGATCGCCTTCGCGCGCGAGCGGTTCCCACATCCGCGCGTCGAGTACATCGAGGCGGACGTCTACGCGTTCGAGCCGGGTGAGTCGTTCGACGCGGTCGTGCTATCCAACGTCCTCGAGCACCTCGCCGAGCGGGAAGCCCTTCTGCGGCGGATCGTCGGCGCGGCGAGTCCTGCGCGGCTCCTGATTCGCGTCCCGGCGTTCGACCGGCACTGGCACGTGCCGCTGCGGCGCGAGCTCGGCATCCCATACTTCAGCGATCCCACCCACGAGACGGAGTACGTCGTCGAGACATTGCGCGCCGAGCTGGAGGGCGCGGGGCTCGAGCTGACGTTCCTCGAGACCCGCTGGGGCGAGCTGTGGGCGGAGGCCCGACCCCGTGGCTGAGGTCGCCGTCCTGCTTCCGGTCCGCAACGGCGAGCGGTACCTGCGCCAGGCCGTCGACAGCATGCTCGGTCAGACATTCCGCGACTTCGAGCTCGTGGTCGTGGACGACGGCTCGACCGACGGGAGTGCGGCACTCGCCGAGGCTGTGGACGACGCGCGGCTGCGACTCGTGCGCCAGGAGCCCCTCGGTCTGGTCGAGGCGCTGCGACGTGGGCTCGCCGAGACGACCGCTCCACTGGTGGCCCGAATGGATGCCGACGACCTCTCGCTTCCGACCCGGCTCGAGCGGCAGCTCGCCGCGCTGGTCGGGGACGTCGTGCTCGTGGGGTGCGGCTTCGAGGCGATCGACGAGGACGGCCGAGTGACGGGATCGTGGCTCCTGCCGGGCGACGATGCGGCCCTGCGGCGGCGGCTGCTCCTCCGCAACCCGTTCGCGCACGGCTCCGTCGTCTTCCGCCGGGACGCCGTCGTGCAGGCCGGCGGCTACCGCGCCGATTACGGCGCCAACGAGGACTACGACCTGTGGCGGCGTCTCGCGCGCGACGGGAGGCTCGCGGCCCGGCCCGAGGTGCTCTACCGCTACCGCGAGCATGGGGACGCGGTGACGAAGAGCGGCGTGGAGGAGAGGGTGGAGGCACGCGAGCGGCTGCGGGACGAGCTCTGGCGCGACCCCGCTCTCCTCCGCGCGGTGCGCGGCGAGCGCGATCGCGCGGAGCGTCGCGCGCTCGTGCGCGAAGCGCTCAGGCGCAGGCGCTACGTCGCAGCGCTGCGGGCGACGCTGCCGTAGATCTCCGCGAGCTGCCGGCCGATCGTCTCGCGTCCCCAGCGCTCGACCGCCCGCTTCGCAACGGAGTCGCGGTCGAACCCGCCTTCGAGTGCGGCCCGGATCCCGCGGGCGATGTCCTCGGGATCCCGCGGCGCGGTGAGGATCCCGCTCGTCTCGTCGACGAGCTCGGGCAGCCCGCCGACCCGCGTCGCCACGACCGGCAGGCCGCTCGCCAGCGCCTCGAGCACCACGCAGGGGTTGTTCTCGAAGCGGCTTGCGAGAGCGAACAGATCGGCTCGGCGCATGCGCTCGGCAAGCTCCGGCTTCGGCAGGAAGCCTTCGAAGTCGACGCGGTCCGCGATTCCCAGCTCCTCCGCGAGCCGTTCGTAGTCGGCGCGCAATGGGCCGTCGCCGACGATCTCCAGCCGAACGCCGTCCAAAAGCGCGACGGCGCGCAGCAGGTAGTCGACGCCTTTGGCCTCGTTCTCGCCGAGCATGCCTGCGGTGAGGAGCAGGCCCGGCTTGCGTTCGCCACCCGGATGGAAGAGCCGCTCGTCGACCACGTTCGGCACGACGGTCGTTCGCCTGGGCGAGCCGGCGGCCTGCAGGGCCGTGCGCATCGCCTCGCTGACCGGCAGGACGACGTCGGCACCGCGGAGAGCGATGCGTGCGAGGGCGCTCATCCCGCCGGCGAGCTCGGCGGGGTTGTCCGGAAGGAACGCGCTCCAGTGCTCCGAGTAGACGACCGGCTTGCGATACAGGCGGCCGAGCGCCAGTGCAGGCAGTGCGGAGAGGTGGGAGTTCGCGTGCAGGACGTCCGGCTCGAAGCCCTCCCGGCGCAGCCGCCGGTACGCCGCGAGCGGCCCGCTGACGAACGCGGCGAGGCTGACCGGCTTGCCGAAGCGCCTGTACCGGATCCGCAGCGTCGGCGGCTCCTCTCCCGCGACCGGCTCGGTCTCGGCCAGACCGCTGCGCCCGGCCGAGCGCTCGAGGTGCAGCACGCGCACGTCGGCGTGGAGCGCGGCGGCTCGGGCGTGCTCGCGGACGAAGATCCCGTCGATCGGCAGATCGGGCCGGGGCCAGTTCGTCGTGACGAAGAGGACGTTCAATCCAGGAACGCGCGCGCCCAGAGCTCGACGTTCAGCGCGCGCCAGAGCTCCATGCCGGCGTCGACCTGGCCGCGGCGGTGGCGCTCCAGCCGCCGACGCGCCGCGGCCGCGTCGACGAGGCCGCGGTCGGCAAACTCGCGTGACGCGAAGACGTCTCCGGCGAGGTCGCCGAGCTCGCCGCGGAACCACCGTTTCTCCGGGGTGACGAAGCCGAGCTTGTCGCGGCGCTCGCGCACGGGCGGCGGAAGCAGGTCCGCGAGGGCGCGCCGGAGGACGTCCTTCGTACGCCCGCGGCGGATCAGCTCGTCGCCGGGGAGCGAGAAGCAGAGCTCGACGAGCCGGTAGTCGAGGAACGGGACGCGGGCCTCGAGCGAGTGCGCCATCGAGTTGCGATCCTCGTACCGCAGCAGCTCCGGGAGGCCGCGCCGCGTGAGGATGAGCTGCTGGTGGCGGCGGAGCCGATCGGGGAACGGGGAGCCGTTCGCGGCCGCGGGCGCGAGGCCGCCGCGTAGGTCGGCGTGGGCAAGTGTGGCGGCCCCGCGGGAGCGGGCCCGAACGGCGCGCGTCAGGGCCTCGGGCGCGAACGGACGCGACATCGACGTCAGAAGAGCGCCCGCACCGTGCTGCGCTCGTGCGCCGGCGAGCTCGACGCCGAGCTCGCGAAGCTGTCCGCCCGCGAGCAAGTCCGCGAGCCGGAAGCCGAGGTGCGCTCGGTACCCGGCGAGGACCTCGTCGCCGCCCTGGCCGTCCAGCATCACTGTCAGCCCGGCCTCCCTGGCGGCACGCAGGACATACCAGCCCGCGGCGATCGAGGTCGAGCCGAACGGCTCTCCCTGGGCTTCGACGATGCGCGGGAGGTCGCCGGCGAGCTCGGTCGGGCCGAACGTGACCCAGTGCGCGTCCGACTGCGTGCGCTCCACGACCGCCTGCGCATAGGGACGCTCGTCGAAAGCGGGGTCCTCGAAGAAAACCGTGAAGGTGCGCTGTTGCTCTCCGACCGCCAGCGCGTTCTCGTGCTCGTCGCGCAAGAGTCGGTCGACCGTGACGACGATCGAGGACGAGTCGATCCCGCCCGACAGGCAGGTCCCGATCGGGACGTCGCTCCGCAGGCGCAGACGCACCGAGTCCATGAAGAGCTCGCGGACGGCCTCGGCGGCGTCCACGCCGGGTGGATCGCGAGGCTCGAGGCTCCAGTAGCGGGAAAGTCGGAGGCCGCGGTCGTCGAAGACCAGCGAATGCGCCGGCGGCAGGCGGTCGATTCCGGCGAAGAACGTCTCGTCGGTGTGGTCGAGGTAGGCCTGCTCGAGGTAGTCGCGGACGACAGGTCCGTTCGGCTCGAGCCGGGTGGCGGGATCGGCCCGGAAGGCGCGCGGCTCGCTGGCGAAGGCGAACCGGTCGCCGTCGAGGCGGTAGTAGAACGGCTTGACGCCGAAGCGGTCGCGGGAGCAGAACAGCCGGCGCTTTCGGACGTCCCAGATCGCGAGCGCCCACATGCCGTTGAAGCGCTCGACACAGCGGTCGCCCCACTCCTCATAGGCGGCGAGGATCACTTCGGTGTCGGTCGCGCTGCGGAATCGGCGGCCCTTCGCCTCGAGCTCGCGCCGCAGCTCGCGGTAGTTGTAGACCTCGCCGTTGTGGAGGAGCTGGAGCGAGCCGTCCTCGTTCGCGAACGGCTGGTCTCCCGCATCGCTCAGGTCGATGATCGCGAGTCTCCGAAACGCGAGCGCGACCCCTTCGGCGGCGAATGAGCCCTTCCCGTCCGGCCCGCGATGGTCGAGCTCCGTCGCCATCGCCTCGACCGCAGCCGTCTCGGGCGGAGCCCCGAGGCGGACGATTCCGCAGATGCCGCACATGCGGTGAATGATGCCGTTGGTACGTTCGCGTTCTGTGAAGGAGCCGCTCGCCAGCCGCGTCCTCTTTCCGCTCACCGAGCGGCGGTTCACGTACGCCGAGTACGACCGCTTCCTCGATCGGCTCGAGGGACGGGACGCGGTTCCGTTGCGCGAGTTCGCGGAGGGGCACGGCGACACAGCTCTCCGCCACGACGTCGACGACCGGCTCGAGTCGGCGCTCGAGCTCGCGCGCAGGGAGCACGCGCGAGGCCTGCGCGCGACCTACTTCGTGCTCCACACGGCGCCGTACTGGACGCGGGACGATCTCCTCGACCGGTTGGGCCAGCTGCAAGCGCTCGGCCACGAGGTGGGCTGGCACAACGACCTCGTCACGCTCGCGCTCGTCCACGGTGGCAACCCCGCCGAATACCTGCGCCGGGAGCTCGATCGACTGCGGAGCGCCGGGATCGACGTCGTCGGCGTCGCCGCGCACGGCTCACCCTGGTGCCACCGGCTGGGCTTCCACAACGACTACGCGTTCGCCGACCT
>JAWVDL010000165.1:0-13783 GCA_033857355.1 Gaiellaceae bacterium
TCGCGGGCGCGGCGTTGATCGTGGCCGGCGGGGCCCTGATCGGCGTAGTCCGTTAGGGGGAGCCGCGCCAGGGTCGGGCAGCCGATACCCGACGCATGAGCATCGAGGACGAGTACGGTCGCAGCTCCTCGCGGCTCCTCCCTGTGCTGGGCGCGCTGGTCGCCTGCCTCGGCGTGGCCGCGCTCGGGCTCGCCATACTGGCCTACGGCAGCTCGCGGCAGCGCGCGGCAGAGGTGCGGGATCTGCGCGGACAGCTCTCCGGCCTGCAGCAGCGCATGTCGACGCTCTCGAACAGCAACTCCGCGCTGGCAAGCCGCGTCAAGCAGACCGACAAGCAGCTGAAGCGCAAGGACGCCGGGATCGCCCCTCTCGCGGCGCGCGTGCTGAAGAGCGTCTTCACCGTCCAGACCGACGAGGGCTGGTTCGGCGCCGGCTTCGTGGCGTGGTCGGACGAAACGGGCACCTACCTCCTCACCGCCAACCACGTCGTCGCGCACGCGACCGACCCGCACGTGACGCTCGCACGCAAGGGCGGCACCTGGGACGGATCCATCGTCGCCACGGACAAGGCGAACGACATCGCGCTCGTGCGCATCCAGGGCCGCCCCGCGAACGCGCAGCCGCTCTGGGGCTCGGACGTGCCGCCGCCCGCCCCGCGGGCCGGTGACGAGCTGCTCCTCGTCGGCAGCCCGTTCGGCCTCGAAGGGACGGTCACGACTGGGATCGTCAGTCGCGTGACGAAGAAGGCGATCCAGACCGACGCGGCCGCGAATCCGGGCAACTCCGGCGGGCCGGCGCTCGACAAGCAGGGTCGGATCGTCGGCGTCCTCGTCTCCGGAGCCGGAGAGAACATCAACTTCGTGGTGCCGATCGCCCGCGCATGCGTCAAGCTGCGCCGGTGCGGTTGACCCGGTTCATCGCGCTCGCAGGCGCTCTCCTGCTCGTCCCGGCGGCGTCGGCGGCCTCTCCGAACGCCTTCCGCCTGCCCTCGGGGAACATCGGCTGCATCTACAACGACGCGTCGCTGACGGGCCACGCCTGGCTGCGCTGCGACGTGCGCTTCGGCCTGAAGCCGGTGCCGAGGAAGGCGTGCGAGCTCGACTGGACCGGCCTCGTCTTTCCGACGGCCGCGAAGCCGAGGCCGGAATGCGCGGGCGACACGGCGATCGACCAGCGCGCCAGGGTGATCCCCTACGGCGGCCGGTGGACGCGAGGCGGCTACACCTGTCTGTCGCAGCGGATCGGCCTGCGCTGCACGCGGCGGAACGGCCACGGGCTCTTCCTGTCGCGCACGAGCTGGCGCGTCTACTAGGCGCCGTCGCGCGAGAACGAGAGCCGTAGGAGCGTGCCCCCGCCCTCCGGCCGCTCTGCCGCGACCGAGCCGCCGTGCGCCTCCGCGACCTGCCGCACGATTGCGAGCCCGAGTCCCGAGCCGGGCTTTCCGCGCGCGCTCGGGGCGCGGTAGAAGCGGTCGAAGACGAACGGGAGATCCGACTCGGCAATTCCCGGGCCGTGGTCGCGGACGGTCACTTCGCCGTCCTTCACGCAGACCTCGACCTCTCGGCCCGGAGGGCTCCACTTGGCCGCGTTGTCGAGCAGGTTCGACACCGCCCGCTCGATCGTGCGGGCCGCACCGTGGACGGTCGTCTCGTGGAGGTCGCGCTTGATCGCCACGCCCGGCCGGTTGCGCTCTGCGCGCTCGATCGCGTCGGCGGTCACGAGATCCAACCGGACGTCCTCGGGCTCGTCGGGGTGGCGATCGCCGCGTGCGAGCTCGACGAGCTCGGCGATCAGCGCCGTCATCTCCGTCAGCTGCTCGGTCACGTCGCGCAAGAGCGCCTCGCGTTCCTTCGGAGCCATCGACTCGTCCCGCGCGAGCACTTCGATGTTCGTCCGCAGGCTCGTCAACGGCGTCCGCAGCTCGTGTGACGCATCCGAGACGAGCTGGCGCTGGGCGAGAGACGAGTCCTCGAGAGCCGCGAGCATGGTGTTGAAGCTGGAGGCGAGGCGCGCCAGCTCGTCGCTGCCGCCGCGATCCTCGATCCGGCTGGTCAGGTCGCGCGTCGTCGCGACGTGCTCGCTCGCCGCCGTGAGCCGGCGGACCGGGGCGAGGGCCGCGCGCGCGACGACCAGGCCGAGGATGGTCGCCAGCCCGATCCCGCCGAGCACGAGCAGGAACATGAGCGTACGGATGCGACGGAGGGCCGAGTCCACCTCGGAGAGGTCCCGCGCGACCTGGACGGCGACGCCTGACGAGACGGTCGGGACGGTGAGGACGCGGACGTGCTTGCCCGCGAGCCGCGTGTCGAAGAACTCCTGGGCGAGCTTGCCAGTCGCGACGTCCCGCGCCCGGCCGACCGGAAGGGCGTACGGCTCGCCTTCGGGACGACCGACGTCGCCCGTGTTCGCCACGTACTGCACGTAGCCCGCCGATCCGCCCGGCGACTCGTGGGGTAGCTGGACGCGGACGTAGCCGTTCTCGTCCGTGAACTTGATCAGGGGCTGCCGCGCGATCCTCGAGGCCCGCGAGCGAAGCGCGTTGTCCACCTCGCCGCGCAGCTCTCCGCGGACGATCGCGTACACCGCGGGTGCGGCGAGCGCGATCGCAAGGGCGACTGCGAGCGCCGCCGCGAGGGTGATTCGCGCGCGGAAGCTCATGGCTGCTCCCGGAGCGCGTAGCCGACGCCGCGCACGGTCTGGATCAGCCGTGGCTTTCCTCCGGCCTCCGTCTTGCGGCGCAGGTAGCCGATGTACACGTCGAGCGAGTTCGAGCCGGGGCCGAAGTCGTAGCCCCACACGCGCTCGAAGATCACAGAGCGGGTCAGCACCTGCCGGGGGTTCAGCATGAACAGCTCGAGGAGCGAGAACTCGGTTCGCGTGAGCTCGATCGTGTCGCCGCCGCGGCGAACCTCGCGGGTTGCCGGATCCAGCTCGAGATCCGCGAAGCGGAGGACTTCGACCGCGCCGTCGGCGGAGCGGCGGAGGATCGCGCGCAGCCGCGCGAAGAGCTCCTCGAGCGCAAAGGGCTTGACGAGGTAGTCGTCGGCCCCCGCGTCGAGTCCGGCCACGCGGTCGGCGATCTCGTCCCGCGCGGTGAGCATCAGGATCGGCACCCGGCTCCCCGTTCGCCGCAGCCGGCGCGCGACCTCGAGTCCGTCCACCTCGGGCATCAGCACGTCGAGGACGATCCCGTCGGGCTCGAGCTCCCGCGACTCCAGGCGGTAGAGCGCCTCGGAGCCGTCACCCGCCAGCTCGACGCCGTACCCCTCGAGCTGGAGCGCGCGCCGCAGCGACTCGCGGACGGCGGGCTCGTCGTCGACGACGAGGATCCGCAGAGACACGGCTCTAAGGCTTGGAGATCGCGAGCGCGAAGGCGCCGGCGCCGGCGGTGCGGGTGAGCCGGATCCCGACGCTTCGCTGTCCGCAGATCGTCAGCGACGTCGACGTGGAGGTCGCGTTGGCAGTCTTGACCGCGTGCCCGATGCGCGTCGTGCCGGAGAAGAGATCGAGGGTGAGCTTGGCGGTGCGCGGGCCTCGCAGGCTGACCTTCAGCGTCCCGTCGAGCGGAGTCGCGACCGTGTAGGAGCGGATGCGAGTCTGCTGCGAGACCGACCCGCTGCGGCTCTCGGCGGTCGGGGCCGTCCACGGCGTCACGACGTCCTGCTCGAGCCGGCTGAGCGCCCCGTCGTCGGGATACAGGGCGCGCGCGACGATGTCCCAGGGCGACTCGACCAGGCCGGCTTTGCGCTGGTTGAGCACGCGGTACGACTCGGCCCAGCCCTCGCCCGGATTGACCCTGTAGGCGGGCAGCGTCTCCGCGCCCGGCGAGAAGGTGCCCTGCTTCGTCTTCGCGCAGACCTGCATGTACGAAGCCCAGCGCTTCGCGCCCCAGTCCACCGCGGCCCAGGGCGGGTTCTGACGGTTGTTGGCGACGTGATGGCCGTACTCGTGGGTCACGACCGCTTCCGCCGAGGTGTCCGCGTACGGGTCGTCCCCGGGGGCGACGAGCAGCGAGTCGCGCGGGCTGTAGCACGCCAATGCCTGAGCTCCGCAGAGTCCCTGCACCTCCGTCAGTGGGGCGAGGTAGGCGGTGATCGTCCCGAGCTCCGGTCCGTGCACGAGCGTCGCGAGGAAGTCCGCCCAGCGCTGCCCGACCGCCGGGTCTTGCGGATACGTGTTCGACGCATAGACCTTCACCGTCTCGCCCGAGGGAGTCGTGTAGACGCCGCCCCAGGACGCGGTCCGGGCGACGCGGTCGGCGCCGGCGGGCGTGAGCGTCGTGTCGGTGATCGTCCCGGCCCGCGCGATCTCGGAGGTGCTGGGGCTCTGGAGACGTCTCGCGGCCGGGCTGGCGTCGGCCGCGGTCGCCGCCGCCGCTAGGGCAGCGACGGCGACGACGAGCAGGCGGCCGAGCGCGCGCGGCCCGGAGGGTCGCGCCGCGCTGTCGAGCAACACGCGGAAGGCAGGCAGGCATTCCGCGCGCCGGCCGGAGTCGGACAGGAGGGTGGGGTTGATGTCCTGTCCCGATACGGCCATGGAAGGACGCTGACACAGAGCCCTAAGAGCGGGATAAGAGCGGCGTAAGAAGTTCATGATCGGACTCCGCGACGCGGGTCGGCCGCGGGACTCGCACTGTAGCCGGGCCTGCGCAGATGTCGAGGAGCTCAGCGGGTCAGGGTGACCTTGGTCAGGCCGACCGGACTGTCCACGTCCGCGCCTCGAATCGTGGCGAGGCGAAGGGCGGCGACCTGGCCTGGAAGCACCGAGACAAGCGGGCTCAGCCACTCCGGAGTGGCTGCGACGAGCGGGAGAGCCGTGTCCGCCGCGGCCAGCAGCGCCTCGTCGTCCGCGATCGCGATCACACGCACGCGGCGCTCGCGGAGCTTGGCGACGAACGCGCGGAGGCTCTCGAGCGCCGGTCCCGACGGCGCGACGACGATCACCGGCTCGCCCGGCTTCAACGCCGCGATCGGGCCGTGGAGCAGGTCGGCCGAAGAGAACGGCTCGAACGGGATTCCCGACAGCTCGCGGATCTTCAGCGCGATCTCGAACGCCGTGCCGTAGTTGACGCCGCGCGCCACCACGCTGCCTCCCTCGGCGTCGCGGTACGGATCGAGGCGTTCGGCGTGCGCGAGCGAGTGCTCGATCTGGTGGGTGAGCGCGGCGGGCAGCGCGTGCAGGGCGCGGAGATGCGACTCGTCACCGGCGAGCGCGGCCGAGAGCAGCGCGACGCATGCGATCGAGTTGAGGTAGGTCTTGGTGGCCGCGACCGCATGTTCCTCCCCGGCGTGCAGCGGCAGCGTCCACTCCGCCGCCTGGGCGAGCGGCGAGTCGACCTCGTTGGTGATCGCGAGGGTCGGCCGTCCCTGACTGCGGGCTTCCGCGAGCACGGCGACCACGTCGGGCGAGGCGCCGGACTGCGAAATCCCGATCGCCAGCGCGCCCTCGAGCCGCGGCGGTGCGTCGTAGAGCGTGTAGAGCGACGGCGTGGCGAAGCTCACCGGAAGCCGGTTCTCGGTGCCGAGCAGGTACTGGGCATAGCGCGCTGCGTTCCCGGAGCTGCCGCGGGAGGCGATCAGCAGGTAGTGGACGTCGGCGCCGACGAGGTTCCCTGCGAGGGCGAGGACGTTGTCGGTCTCAGCATCCAGGAGCCGCGAAAGCGCAGCGGGCTGTTCGCGGAGCTCGCGTTCAACCCACGACATCGACGGGCTCCTGCAGGGCGCGCCGGACGTCGCCGCCGGCGGCCTCGAGCCGAGCGCGGGCGGTCGGGGCGTCGACTTCTGCTGCAAGCGAGACGATCGCAACCTTGACCTCGCCTCCCGCGGCCTCGATGGCGGCGAGCACCTCGTCCCGGGACGCGCCGGTCGCGGCGCCGACAGCGCGGTGCGCCCGTGCGCGCAGCTTCTCGTTCGAGGCCTCGACGTCGACCATGAGATTCCCGAAGGTCTTGCCGAGGCGCACCATCACGAGCGTCGAGATCGTGTTGAGCACGAGCTTCTGCGCGGTCCCGGCCTTGAGCCGCGTCGAGCCTGCGATCACCTCGGGACCGACCTCCACGGCCAGGTCGTGCTCGACTACCTTCCCGAGCTCTGAGTTCGCCGCGCATGTGAGCCCGACCGTCAGGGCTCCCGCCTCGGCAGCTGCGCGGGCTGCAGCGAGCGTGTACGCCGTCGAGCCGCTCGCGCTCACGGCGACGACTGCGTCCTGCGGCCCGACGCCGGCGTCCGCGACCGCGCGCGCACCCGCGCCGGCGTCGTCCTCCTCGGCCTCGCGCTCGACGGTCAGCGCGACGACCTGGCCCTCGGGGACGGAGAAGGTGGGGCCGCATTCGGCAGCATCGAGCGCCGCGAGCCGGCCGGACGTTCCCGCCCCGACGTAGACCAGGCGCCCACCGCTGCGGAGGCGCTCGGCGATCGCGTCGACGGCGACTGCGATCGCGTCGGAGGCCCGGGCGACCGCTGCCGGCACGGTTTGGTCCTCGGCGTTGACGATCCGCACGAGCTCGGCCGTGGGGCGGAGGTCGAGGTCGGCGAGGTCGGCGCGGCGCGCTTCGGTGGCCGGCTCCGCGCGCCCGGTCAGCGCGCGGGTGACCGCGTCCCAGACGAGCGTCGAATCGGGAGTTGCGAGCGCGGTCATGTGCCCGCAGGCTTCGTAGCCCCACGTCCAGAGATCCTCGACGCCTGCTGCCCGGCCCGACTCGATCGCCGCCTCCAGCTCGGGGATGTCGTCGCGCGTGAGGCCGAAGCTCGGGAGCCAGAGCTGCGGCGTGACGCCGTGTCGCGATGCGGTCTCCGCGAGCAGGCGCGCAAACCGCTCGACGAAGGGTCCGGCCGGCTCGTCGAAGTTCTTCCAGTACGGGTCGGTGGCGATGATCGACAGGCCGGGAAGGGACGCGACCGCGTCCCAGTCGGAGACGCCGTGCGAGCCCTCGGTGAGCGGCAGGAGGCAGATCGTGCTCTTGCCGTCGCGCTCCGCGACGTGCGCGAGCATCTCGCGCAGGAAATCGACCAGCGACGCCTCGCGAAACGCGAGCACCTCCGGGGTCAGACCCCCGGACATGTCCCCACCGAACTTGTCTCGGCAGACATCGCACATGCACGCCCATCGCTCGTCCTCGGCGCCCACGTGCTCGGGAACCGTCCAGTGAGGCTCGTCCCAGAAGACGTAATCCGTTCCGCACTCGACCGCTGCGTCGGCCCAGTCGCGGCAAAACGCGCGGTACACCGGGTTGTTGAGGCAGCCGGTCGCGACGCGCCGGCCGTCGTCCAGGATCTGGCACGCCTCGGGATGCATCGTGACGAAGCGGCTCTCGGCCTCGCCGCCGAACGTCCGCCCGACGCCCCACGGACACATCTGCACCTCGAGCCCGCGCTGCTTCGAAGCGCCGACGATCTGCTCCATCGTCCCGCCGTAGTACGTCAGGTCGTTCTCGGAGAACGTGTGCAGAACGGACGTGTAGCCGCGCGCCACGAGGTCGTCGAGGTCGCGCTCGACGTGCCGGAGGATGCGGACGCCGAAGTAGGAGCAGCCGGCCTTCGGGCTCATACGCCCCGCGCCGCGGTGAGCACCGGGACGGCGCCGCGGTCGCGTCGTTGCGAGAGCTCGGCGACGAGCCGGTAGCGGTCGCCGCGGTACAGCGACCGGACGAACTCGACCGTCTCGCCCTCGGCGGTCGTGCTCGTGCGCTCGAAGAGGAACGCCGGCGAGTGGAGCGGGACGCCGAGCAGCTCCGACTCCTCCTCGTTCGTCACCGTCGGCTCGATCGTCTGCACACCGTGTTCGATCACCACGCCGTAGCGCTCTTCGAGGAGCTCGTAGACCGATGCGTCCTCGAGGTCTGCTCGCGTCAACCCCGGTGCGATCGCCGCGGGGAGATGCAGGGTCTCGATCGCCATCGACTCGCCGTCGGCCAGGCGCAGGCGGCGGATCAGCAGGACGCGCGCGGCGGGCGAGACGTTCAGTGCGCGTCCGACCGTCGCGCCGGCGTGCAGCTCGCGCAGCTCGATCGTGCGGCTGCCCGGCACCATGCCCCGGCGGCGCATGTCCTCGCTGAACGACGTGAGCGTCAGCTGCTGCGCAATCTTCGGCTCGCTGACGAAGGTGCCGCTGCCGTGCCGCCGCACGAGATAGCCGTCGCGCACGAGCTCGTCGACGGCCGCGCGGAGCGTCAGGCGCGAGACGCCGAGATCCGTCGAGAGGCGCCGCTCGGACGGGAGCGCGTCACCGACTTCCAGCGCCTGGATCAGCTGGGAGACCTGCTGGCGGATCTGCTCCTGCTTGCTCATCTGCCGTCCCATCGAATCAAACACGAAGCGAATGGTCAAGACCATATCGCACGGATCTGATCGCATCGTCCAAGCTCAGAGCCCTTGACACGCAAAGTGGACTATGCCAATCTCCACGTCGTGGTCGGTGGTCTTAGCCAATCGGCAGCCATGGGACAGCGGGAGGCGCGTGTGCTCGACCGGCCACGCACCCAGCAGCGAAGACGCCTCCGTCGGCATGGCCGCCAGCGCATCCGGGAGGGAAGATGAAGGTTCGTTATCTGGCGGCGGCGTCGTGTCTCGCCGTCGCGCTGGCCGCTGCTGCTTCGACGGCCAGCGGCAGCATCGCAAGGCCCCAGGCGACGACGTTGACGGTCTGGCTGCAGAACGACGCGCAGTCCGGCTGGCCCGACGTGGTCGCTTCGGCAACGGCAACGTTCAAGGCCCAGCATCCTGACGTGGACGTGAAGGTGCAGTACCAGAGCTGGGGCGATCACCTGACGAAGTTCGACGCCTCGATCGCCGGCGGCGACGCCCCCGACGTGATCGAGTTCGGGAACACCGAGACGACCAAGTACATGGCCGCAGGAGCGCTCCGCGGGATCGCCCCGGGGAACTATCCGAACTCGTCGACCTGGCTTGCGGGACTCAAGGCTTCGTGCACGTACGGCGGGCACACGTTCTGCATCCCGTACTACGCGGGAGCCCGCGCGGTCATCTATCGCAAGGACAACTATCGCGCGGCCGGGATCAAGGGCACCCCGAAGAGCCTCGCCGCGTTCATCGCGAACGGCCGCAAGCTGATGAAGAAGTACGGCAAGGACCGGAACTTCTCGGCCGTCTACTTCGCCGGGAAGAACTGGTACGCGTCGATGTCATTCGTCTATGACTACGGCGGCGCGATCGCCGTGAGCAAGAACGGCAAGTGGCAGGGTGCGCTGAACTCGAAGAAGGCGCTGAAGGGCCTGACCGTCCTCAAGTCGCTCGTGCTCTCGCAGTCGCGTGCCTCGAAGACGACCGACGAGGCGACGCCGCAACAGGCGCTCGTCTTCGCCAAGGGCCACGTGGCCTCGTTCATCGGAAACGGGTGGGAGTGGCCGTACGCGCTCGACCCCAAGGTCGGCAACCCCGCCCTTGCGGACGTCGTCGGCGCCTACCCGATGCCGAGCCACGTCCCCGGCAAGGTCATGCCCGGATTCCTGGGCGGCTCAGACCTCGCCATTCCGGTCACGAGCAAGAACACCGCGCTCGCGGCCGACTGGATCAAGGCGTTCACGAGCACGGCCTCCGAGACAGGGATCGCGAAGGCGGGCAATATCCCCAACACGACCCGTCTGATCTCGATCCACAAGAACAATCCGAAGCTCGCCCCGTTCGCCGCGGCGGCGGCGTCGAGCTGGTTCGTCCCGACCTCGCCGAACTGGGTCAACGTGGAGAACGCAGACGTGCTGCAGAACATGCTCGTCTCGATCTTCACCGGCCGGAAGTCGGTGAAGTCGGCAGCAAATACGGCAAGTGCTCAGATCACGCGGATCCTGAACGCGAGCTGAGCCGGAGCGCGTGAGCCGACTCGCGACCGAAGGCGCGCCGGCGGACGCCGCCGAGAGAGACCTCCCCCTCCTCTCTCGGCGGCGCCGCCGCTTCTCGCGCCGGCGAGTCGGCTCAGCGCTCGCGCCGTACGCGCTCGTGGCGCCGACGGCGGCGATCATCGGCGCGGTCCTCGCCTATCCGCTCTACCTGCTGGTACGCCTCTCGTTCCAGAAGTACGGCCTCTTCGAGCTGGTGCGGCACCAGGGGAAGCCGATCGGGCTCGGGAACTACACCCGCATCCTGCACGATCACCAGTTCTGGACCGTCCTGGCGCGCACGGTGGCCTTCACGGTCGTGAACGTCAGCCTGACGATCGTGCTCGGGACGGCGATCGCGCTGCTCCTCACGAAGCTCGGCCGGGCGATGCGCCTGCTGCTCACCACCGGCCTGGTGCTCGTCTGGGCGATGCCGCCCGTCGTCGCGGTGAACGTCTGGCGGTGGATGGTCGACTACGAGTTCGGCGTCGCGAACTGGACGCTGACGAAGCTCCACTTCGGCAACTTCCTCCACCACGACTGGTTCGCGAACCCGTGGACGGGCTTCGGCGTCATCACCGCCGTCGTGGTCTGGGGCGCGATCCCGTTCGTGGCGATCACGGTCTACGCAGGGCTCGCGCAGGTGCCGCAGGAGCTTCTGGAGGCCGCGCGGATCGACGGCGCGCGCGGCTGGAACGTCTTCCGCGAGGTGACGCTCCCCTTGCTGATGCCGATCTTCGTGATCCTGATCAGCCTCTCGATCATCTGGGACTTCCAGGTCTTCATCCAGGTCTGGATCATGCTCGGGAACCGCCCGTCGAGCGACTACTTCCTCCTCAGCATGTACTCGTTCGTCGAGTCGTTCCGCATCAGCGAATACGGCTTCGGCGCGGCGATCGCCGTCGTGATGGTCCTCGTGATGTTCGGGGCGACCCTCGTCTACATCCGCCAGATGGTGCGCACGGGGGAGGCGACGTGAGCCGCCGGAAGCTCCTGGCCCGCCTCGGCTGGAACGGGCTTGGCCTCGCAGTCTTCGGCGTGATGGTCTTCCCGGTCTACTGGATGGTCGCAACCGCGTTCAAGCCCGGTCACGACATCCTCGCCTACACACCGGTCTGGCTCCCGACCTCGCCGACGCTCGGCAACTTCCGCGACGCGATGAACCGCGCCTATTTCTGGACGGACGTGAAGAACAGCCTGATCATCGTCGCCGCGGTCGTGAGCCTGTCGCTCGTGATCGGCTTCCTGGCCGCGCTCGCGCTCGCAAAGTTCCGCTTCTACGGGCGGAAGGCGTTCATCGTGCTGATCATCGGCGTGCAGATGGTGCCGCTGACGGCGTTGATCATCCCGCTGTACATCACGCTGAGCCGCGCCCACCAGGTGAACACGCTCACCGGCGTCATCGTCATGTACCTGACATTCGTGCTGCCGTTCACCGTCTGGACCTTGCGCGGCTTCATCATGGGGATCCCGCGTGACCTCGAGGAGGCCGCGATGGTCGACGGCGCGACGCGGTTCGGCGCCTTCGCTCGGATCCTGCTGCCCCTCGTCGGGCCCGGCCTCGTGGCGACCTCGATCTTCGCGTTCATCCAGGCCTGGAACGAGTTCATCATCGCCTACGTGTTCCTGCACGACTCCGACAAGCAGACGCTGACGGTCTGGCTCGCGTCCTTCACGACCCTGCGCGGGACGGACTGGGGGCCGCTGATGGCCGGTGCGACTCTGACCGCTCTCCCGGTCGTCACGTTCTTCGTGCTCGTGCAGCGCAAGATCGCGTTCGGGCTGACTGCGGGGGCGGTCAAAGCCTGATGGGCGAGATTCGCTTCGACCGTGTGAGCAAGGAGTACGGCGGCGGCGTCCTCGCCGTGCGCGACCTGAGCCTCGAGGTCGGCGAGGGAGAGTTCATGGTGCTGGTCGGCCCCTCGGGCTGCGGGAAGACGACCGCGCTGCGGATGGTCGCGGGGCTCGAGGAGATCACCGAGGGCGAGATCCGGATCGCGGGCCGCGTCGTCAACGACCTCGCGCCGCGCGAGCGCGACATCGCGATGGTCTTCCAGAGCTACGCGCTCTACCCGCACAAGACCGTGTTCGACAACATCGCCTTCGGCCTGCGGATGCGGAAGGTGCCGAAGGCCGAGCGGCAGCGGCGGGTCGAGGAGATCGCCGGCATCCTCGGACTGACGGACTTCCTCCACAGGCGCCCGGCGCACCTCTCCGGCGGACAGCGCCAGCGCGTGGCGATGGGGCGGGCGATCGTCCGCGAGCCTGCGGCCTTCCTGATGGACGAGCCGCTCTCGAACCTCGACGCGAAGCTCCGCGTGCAGATGCGCGCCGAGATCGCCCGCATCCAGAAGTCGCTGAAGGTCACCACGCTGTACGTCACGCACGACCAGATCGAGGCGATGACGATGGGCGACCGTGTCGCGGTCATGCGCGACGGAGTCCTCCAGCAGGTCGCCACTCCCTCGCATCTCTACGACACGCCCCGGAACCTCTTCGTCGCGAGCTTCGTCGGCTCGCCGCCGATGAACCTGATCGAGGCCGAGATCGAGCGCGACAACGGAACCCTCGTCTGCCGTCTCCGCGATGGCGTTCTGGAGCTGCCGGCCGAGCGGCCCGCGCTGGACGCCTATGTCGGCCGCAGGGTCGCCGTCGGCATTCGCCCCGAGCACGTCCGCGATGCGTCGCTCGCACCTGAAGGCGCGCGGCTGAACGGGCGGGCGGTGCTGGTCGAGGAGCTCGGAGCCGAGCTGCTCGCGCACGTGGAGGTCGCGGCGACCCCGCTCGGCCGGCTCGACCTCGTCGACGCGGCGTCGCTCGCCGCGGACGGGCTCGACGCCCTCACGCGTTCGGCGACGCTGCTCGGCCGGTTCCCGCGGGAGTCCGGCGTCGTCGCCGACGAGCCGATCGAGGTCACGATCGATACGCGGCGCCTCCACTTCTTCGATCTCGAGACCGGCGACGCGATCCAGGCAGTGGCTGCACCGGTGCCCGCGACGGTGGAGCGATGAGGCTCGGCGTCGAGTGCGCGCTCGTCGACGGCGACCTCGTCCACGGCGACGTCGAGATCTCCGACGGGCGCATCTCCGCGGTCGGCCTGAACGGACGCCCCGGCAAGGGAATCGCCGCCCCGGGCTTCGTGGACCTCCAGGTCAACGGCTTTGCCGGGGTGGACTTCTTCTCTGCCGACGCGCCCGCGTACGCGCGCGCGGGCGAGGCGCTGCTCCAGACCGGCGTGACTGCCTACCAGCCGACGCTCATCACGTCCTCCGAGGACGAGCTCGAGGCCGCGCTCGGAGAGGTGCCGGCGAACGGTGCGGCGCCTCATGTCCTCGGAGCGCATCTGGAGGGTCCCTTCCTCGCTCCCGAGCGCCTCGGCACGCACCCGGCGGGCGATCGGCGCGATCCGGACTTGGAGCTCCTCGAGCGCCTGCTCGCGGCCGGGCCCGTCGCGCACGTGACGCTCGCGCCGGAGCTCCCGGGTGCGCTCGAGCTGGTCGACCTGCTGCGCTCGCGCGGCGTGACGGTGGCGTGCGGACACTCGAACGCCACCGCCGAGGAGGCCAGGCTCGGCTTCGACCGCGGCGCACGCACCGTGACGCACATCTTCAACGCGATGCGGCCCTTCGAGGCCCGCGAGCCAGGCCTGGCGGGCGCCGCGCTCGCCTGCGCGGACGTCGCCGTCCAGGTCATCCTCGACGGAGTCCATCTCGCGGACGACACGGCAAGGCTCGTCTGGCGTGCCGCCGCGGGCCGGATGGCCCTCGTCACCGACGCGGTCTCGGGCGCGGGGGTCGGCGACGGCAGCTACCGCCTGGGCTCGGTCGACGTCGAGATCGAGAACGGCGTCGTCCGCCGCGCCGACAGCGTGCTCGCCGGGAGCACCGTGACGATGATCGACGCGGTGCGGAACCTCGTCGAGCTCGGCGCCCCTCTGGCAGGAGCCCTGGCGGC
>JAWVDL010000166.1:0-2739 GCA_033857355.1 Gaiellaceae bacterium
TCGAGGGCGGCGAGGCGCTGAGCGACGACGACAAGCTCGCGCGCGGGATCAACGTGTCCACGATCCACACCGACTTCATGATCGGCGGCCCGCAGGTCGACGTGGACGGGATCGAGACGGGCGGCGCGGAGGTCCCGATCATCCGCGACGACGCCTGGCAGCTCGAGACTTAGTAACAGTCTGTTACTTGGACTAGCCCGCCTCGACGACCGGTGCGGCCGCGGTTGAGCGCCTGCCGGTCGAGACTGCGATCAGACCCGCGAGGATCGACGCCGCGCCGGCCAGCTGGAGCGTCGAAGGCGACTCGTTCAGCAGGACGATCCCGAGCACGACCGTCATCACCGGCTGCAGGGTCAGGAGGATCGACGTCAGGACGGCCGGGAGCCGCGGGAGCGACACGGAGATCAGCAGCCAGCCGAGCACCTGCGAGCTGAGGGCCAGCAGGACGAGCCAGCCAGTCGCCGCCAAGCTCGGAGTCAGGTCGAGGTCGCCGAGCGCGAATCCGGCAACGAGGCAGCCGACGGCGGAGACAGCGGTCGCGTCGCAGAGCGGCCCGGCCGGCCTGCGCACGTCCTGGTTGCCGTGGCGCAGCGTGAGCAGGAAGCCGGTGTACATCAGAGCCGTCAGCACGCCGAACAGGACTCCGCGCGCCGGATGGGCGCCGTACGCGCCCGCGCCGATCGCGCCGGAGATCAGCACGACGCCGACCATGACGATCGGGATCGAGACGAGCGCACGCGTGCTCGGCCGCTCGCCGAGCAGGGCCCAGGCGACCAGCCCGACCAGCACGACCTGCGTGTTCCCGAGCACCGTCGAGAGGCCCGCGCCGACGTCCTCGATCGCGTGATGCCAGAGGATCAGGTCGGCCGCGAAGAACAGCCCGGCCAGGACAGCCCAGAGCCGCGCGGACCGCGGACGCGGGCCGAGGCGGCGATCCTCCCACCAGGCGAGCAGCGCGAGCGGCGGCACGGCCCAGGCGCAGCGGAAGAACGCGCCGGTCGACGGCGACACGTGCGAGTAGCGGTAGAGGATCGCCGAGAAGGCGATCGCGATCGCGCCGGCGAGCGCCGCTAGAACGGGCCGGTCGCGCAGAGCGCGTTACTCGGCGTCGGGCTCGGGCTCGTCGTCCTCGGCCGAGCCCTCGGGCTCGGTTGGCGGGACGGTGATGCGCTCCGGCGTGACCTCCGCCGGGATGACCGTGATGTCGACCTGCTGATCGGCCTCGAGCTCGCCCTCGGCGGCGTCGCCGGCCTTGCGGGCGACGAGGATCGTCGAGCCTGGCTCGAGCTCGCGGCCCAGGACGAAGTCGGCGAGCGGATCCTCGATGTAGTGCTGGATCGCGCGCCGCAGCGGCCGGGCGCCCATCGCGGGGTCGTAGCCCTTCTCGACGAGCAGCTCCTTCGCCTCGTCGGTGAGCTCGATCGAGACCTCGTGGACGGCCATCTGCTCGCGGACGCGCTTCATCTGGATGTCGACGATCGGGATGATCTCCTGCTTCGTCAGCTTGTGGAAGACCATCGTCTCGTCGATGCGGTTGAGCAGCTCGGGGCGGAAGACCTTCTTGAGCTCGCCCATCACGCGGCTCTTCATGTCGTCGTAGGACAGGCCCTGCTCGTCGCCGATCGAGAAGCCGAGACCCTGGTTCTTCGAGATCTGGGCGGCACCGATGTTCGAGGTCATGATCACGATGCAGTTGCGGAAGTCGACCTTGCGGCCCTGCGCGTCGGTCAGCCGGCCCTCCTCCAGGATCTGGAGCAGGATGTTGAAGACATCGGGGTGCGCCTTCTCGATCTCGTCGAGCAGCAGCACGGAGTAGGGCTTGCGGCGCACGGCCTCGGTGAGCTGGCCGCCCTCGTCGTAGCCGATGTAGCCGGGGGGCGAGCCGACTAGCCGGGACACGGTGTGCTTCTCCATGTACTCCGACATGTCCACCTGGATCATCGCGTCCTCGTCGCCGAACAGGAACTCCGCGAGCGTGCGCGCGAGCTCGGTCTTGCCGACGCCCGAGGGGCCGAGGAAGATGAAGGAGCCGGTCGGGCGCTTGGGATCCTTGATCCCGGCCCGCGCGCGGCGGATCGACTTGGAGACGGCGACGATCGCCTCGTTCTGGCCGATCACGCGCTTGTGAAGCTCGTCCTCCATGCGGATCAGGCGGGCGGTCTCGGCCTCGGTCAGCTTGAAGACGGGGATGCCCGTCCACATCGAGACGATGTCGGCGATCTCCTCCTCGCCGACCTCGGGCTGCTCCTCGCTCGCGTCGGAGTTGCGCCAATCGTCCTCGAGGTCCTTCTTCTTCTGCGTGAGCTTGCGCTCCTTGTCGCGCAGCGAAGCGGCCTTCTCGAACTCCTGGTTCTCGATCGCCTCTTCCTTGTCCTTGCGGACGTGCTCGATCTCTTCCTCGAGCTCGCGGTACCGCGGAGGCGCGCTCATCGTGCGGATGCGCAGGCGCGAGGCGGCCTCGTCGATCAGGTCGATCGCCTTGTCGGGCAGATGCCTGTCCTGGATGTAGCGGTCGGCGAGCGTCGCGGAGGCCTGCAGTGCGTCGTCGGAGATCTTGCAGCGGTGGTGCGCCTCGTAGCGGTCGCGGAGGCCGCGCAGGATCTGAACGGTGTCGTCGACCGACGGCTCCTCGACGCGGATCTGCTGGAAGCGTCGCTCGAGGGCGGCATCGCGCTCGAGGTACTTGCGGTACTCGTCGAGCGTCGTCGCGCCGATCGTCTGGAGCTCGCCGCGCGCGAG
>JAWVDL010000167.1:0-6616 GCA_033857355.1 Gaiellaceae bacterium
GCACGCGTGACGTATCCGTACCGTCTGATCACGCTGCCCCGCCGGAACAAGCCGGTGGAGCTCATCTGGGAGGGCCGACCGTGACCGATCCGCTGATCGCCGAGCTCCGCGAGCGAATCACGGCCGCTGACCGCGCGATCCTCGCGGGCGTGAACCGCAGGCTCGAGCTGGTAGACGAGCTGAAGCGGCACAAGGAATCGGTCGGAGTCGACTTCGTCGATCCCGAGCGCGAACGCCGGCTGGTCGAGGAGCTGCGGGCGGAGAATCGCGGCCCGCTGTCGGACGAGGGCGTCGAGCACCTCTTCGAGGAGCTGCTCGCCCTGACGAAGCGCGAGCTTCGTTAGCTACCGGATTCCTCGTCCTCCACAGCGAACTGGTCGGGCGAGACGTTCTCGAGGAACTTCTTGAACTCGTCGACCATCTCTTCCTCGTTGACCTCCTCGCCCTCGAACTCGATCGCGGACTCCTCGATGACGGACTCGGCCGCGTAGATCGGGGCGTCGGAGCGGATGGCGAGCGCGATCGCGTCGGAGGGCCGCGAGTCGATCTCGACCTCGGAGCCGTCCTGCTGGACGGTGATCTGCGCGAAGAAGGTGTTCTCCCGCAGCTCGGTCACGGTGATCCGGACGACCTCGGCGTTCAGCTGGCCGAGGATCTCGGTCACGAGGTCGTGAGTCATCGGACGCGGCGTCGAGGCGTTCTGCAGCTTCATCAGAATCGCCGCCGCCTCGGGGTGGCCGATCCAGATCGGGAGGAAGCGGTTCCCGTCGGCGGTCTTCAGCAGAACGATCGGCTGCTTGCCGACCAGGTCGAAGCTGACTCCGTAGATGACCATCTCGACCATGCGAAAAGCGCCTCGCAACCCATGTTAGCTCAGCGTCTCCGAGTCAAACCTCAGGCTGGCCGGGGCCCTCCTCGACGTCCGAAAGGGGCACGCGAAGCCGCTCGCCGGTCGCAGGATCCTCGAGCTCGGCCTGCCGGTCGGGCACGCTCATAGGGTCCAGTCCGCGTAGGACGTACTGGGTGCCTTGATAGGTGACGAGGTCGCCGATCCGCATTGCCGCAGTTGCGAGGACCCCCGAGCCACGCAATGGAGGGATCGGCGTCCCCCGAAGCGGGGAACATCCCTTGAACAGGCGTCCCTCGAAAGAAGCCGGGCGAGTGGGCGATCCTGGATTCGAACCAGGGACCTCCGCCTTATCAGAGCGGCGCTCTAACCAACTGAGCTAATCGCCCGCGCGGCGGCCAACTGTACCGAACGATTAATGGAAGATCTGGGTGCGGCGGAGGTAGTCCTCCACCGCGAGCAGGAACGAGTGGTCGCGCGCCAGCTCGGACAGCGTGACCTTCGTTTCGTCGTCGAGCTCCTGGTCGTGCGCGAGCTCGGTCAGGAAGCTCGTGAGGCGCCCGGCCTGCGACATCGCGGCCATGCGGAGGAAGATCTGCTTCGCTTCGTCGTTCTGAGAGATCGCCTCGAGCGATTCGATGTCCTGGAGCCAGAGCCTGAGCATGACATCAGTTCAACGTCCCGCTCTCGCCTGGGGTTACGGGGGAGCCGTTCCACACAGGCGTTCCAGGGTCTCCGCAAGCTCCTCCAGCTGCACATCGTCCTTCACGTCGATCTCGACCCGGCCGGACAGGACGCGCACCGGGCGGCCCGTCAGGCGTTCCGCGGCAGCGCGGACCCTCGACGCCAGCATCGGGTCGACCGGGTGCGTCGATCGCCTGGCGCGCGTGCGTGCGCCCGAGAACCGGGCCGCGCGCTCTGCGGCGCGCACCGACATGCCCTCGCGCACGATGCGACGGGCCAGCGCGCGGCGGTCGTCGTTGCCGGGGACGGAGAGCACAGCACGGGCGTGTCCCTCCGAGAGCTGGCCGCGCTCGACCATCCCGAGGACGTCCTCCGGAAGCTCCAGCATCCGCACGCGGTTCGAGACCGCCGGCTTCGAGCGGCCAACTCGATCGGCCACGTCGCCGAGCGGCAGGTCGAACTCGTCCATCAGCACGGCGTAGGCCCGGGCCTCTTCGACCGGCGAGAGCTGCTCACGCGCCACGTTCTCGACCAGCGCGAAGAGGAGCGAGTCGCGATCGTCCGCCTCGCGGATCAGCGCCGGGACGGTCGGCTGGCCGGCCTCCTTCGCGGCACGCCAGCGCCGCTCGCCTGCGATCAGCTCCCAGCCGCCGTCCGCCCGCGTTCGCACGACGACCGGCTGCAGAACGCCCTGCGCGCGGACCGAGTCGGCGAGCCCCGACGTGGCCTCGGCGTCGAAGTTGCGCCGCGGCTGCCGCCCGTTGGGATGGATCGACTCCAGGGGCAGGTGCACGAACTCCGGCAGCGGCGCGGCGCCGCCCATGAGCACCTCGAGCCCGCGGCCGAGGCCCTTCCGCTCAGGAACGCTCGACAAGCTCCATCGCCACCTTCCAGTACGCGTCGGCGCCGCTCGAGCGGCGATCGTGGGCGATTGCAGGAAGGCCGAAGCTCGGCGCCTCGGCGAGGCGGATCGAGCGCGGGACGGCCGTCCGGAACACCAGGTCTCCGAAATGGCGGCGCACCTCGTTGGTCACGTCGGCGGCGAGCCGCGTGCGGCGGTCGACCATGGTCAGGAGGACGCCGGCGATCGCGAGCCGCGAGTTGAGGCGCGACCGCACGAGCTCGATCGAGCGGACGAGCTGCGCGAGCCCTTCCAGCGCGTAGTACTCGGCCTGTACAGGCACGAGCACCCGGCCGGCGGCGGCCAGCGCGTTCACGGTCAGCGGGCCGAGCGACGGCGGGCAGTCGAGGAAGACGTAGGAGTACGCCTCGGCGCCCGACGCGAGGGCCTGCGCGAGGTAGCGCTCGCCGTCGTCGCGCCGGGACAGCTCCACCACCGCGCCGGCCAGGTCGGGCTTGGCCGGAACGAGCGACAGGTTCGGGAACGCGGTCGGCAGCGCCAGCTCGGAGAGAGGCGCGCCGTCGATCAGGTCGTAGCTCGAGGTTCCGTTCGCCCGCATGCCGAGCCCGGAGGTGGCGTTCGCCTGCGGATCGAGGTCGACGACCAGACAGGGCTCGCCTGCCTCGGCGAGGCACGCGGCGAGGTTGATCGCGGTCGTGGTCTTGCCGACCCCGCCCTTCTGGTTTGCGACCGCGATGATCCGCCCTCCCACAGCCCCCAGTCTCGCTGTCGCTGCGGACGTACAGAGGGCGCCCGCAGGCGCCCTCTCGAGCAGCGAATGCGGTCGCCGCTACTTCTTGAAGCTGGCCAGGAGCTCCTTGACCGCCGCGCGGGCGGCCTCGAGCGCCTGCTTCACCTCGGCGCGCTGCTGCTTCAGCGTGGCGCGAGCGTCCTTGAGCGTGGAGCGAAGGCCCTTCAGCGCCTTGGCATCCTTCGCCGCCGCAAGGTCGGTCTTCAGCTGTGCGCGATCCGCCTTGAGAGCGGCCCCGGCAGCCTTGCGGTCGGCCCGCAGCTTGGCGAGATCGGCCTTGATCGTCGCGCGAGCCGCTTCCTTCGTGCCGCCTTTCGCAGCCTGAGCATCGGCAGTGAGCTTGTTCGCATCGGCGATCACGGCGTCGTGCCGTGCGCTCGCGTCCGAGAGAAGCTTGGCCACATCGGACTTGACCGCGGCCGCGGGATCGGCGTCGGCGAGCGCAGAGGAGGGCGCGAGCACTCCGAGCGCGAGCGCCATCGTGACGAGAGTGAGTGTTTTCTTCATGCCCAGCATCGTGCAGCCGTTCTCGAGCCGGCGGGTTATGCGGACGTAAAGCGTGCGCTCAGGCGAGCGGGCGCTTCTTCGCTACCCCGGGCCGGCGCGGGAAGCCTTCGGGCGTCGGGCCGACCTTGTGCAGCACGAGGAATCCGTCAGCCTCCTCCAGCTCCCCGGCGAGCCTCGCGGCGACAATCGCGACGCGCTCGGCTTCCGCGGACGGGCCGACCCACAGGATCGCCGCCCCGCCGGGACGCACGAGCGGCAGGCACCACTCCGCCGCGACCGGAGGCGGCGCGAGCGCCTTCGCAAGCGCCACGCCGTACGCGTCGACCTCCTGCTCCTCCGCGCGCCCCTGGATCACGCGCGCGTTCGCGGGCGCGTGCTCGCGCAGGAAGGCGCACTTGCGCCCGTTGGCCTCGAGAAGCGCCACTTCGCGGTCGGGGAGCGCGTAAGCCAGCGGGATCCCCGGCGCGCCCCCGCCCGAGCCGATGTCCACGATCAGGCCGTCGAACCGCTGGGCGAGGTCGAGGCCGCGCAGCGAGTCGTCGAGCAGCACGCGCCGCGCCTCAGCGAGGTCGCGGAGCGAGGTCAGACCCGGTGTCGCAACGACTGCGGCAAGCCAGGCCTCAAGCGCCTCGTTCATACCGGGGGAACCTCCCGGTTGCCCCGAGCCCCCTCCACTGGTCCGCTACGCGGACAGGCCGCTCGTCGCGGCCGGATGCACAACGACGTAGCGATTCGGCTCCGCCCCCTCGCTCGAGGTCTCGACGCCGTCGTAGTCCTGCAGGCGCTGGTGGACGACCTTCCGCTCCACAGCGGTCATCGGCTCGAGCTCCACCGGCTCGCCGTCCTCGACGGCACGCTCGGCACTTCGCACCGCGATCGACTCGAGCAGCTCGCGGCGGCGGGCCCGGTAGCCGGCCGCGTCGACCACGACCTCCTTCCGCGCGTCCTCGAAGCGCCGCCAGGCGATCGAGTTGGCGAGGTACTGGACCGCGTCGATCGTCTGGCCGTGCCGGCCGATCAGCATCCCGAGATCGCCGCCTTCGCAGGTCACGACGATCTGCTCGTCGCCCTCCTCGACCTCGACGCGGCAATCCAGGCCGATCGCCCTGACCACGCGCTCCACCAGCTCTCGAGACTCGAACGCAAGGTCGCTCTCGTCGGCGGCCCGCGGAGGATCTCGCCGCTCTGCGAGCACACGCGACGCCGTCGCCATCACGCGAGCCGGCTCATAGCCGACGCCGAGTAGACCTCGCTCGCCTTCGGAGACGACCTGGAACACGACGGTCGACTTGTCGAGCCCGGGCTGCGCGCGCTCGAGCTCCCGCAGCGCCGCCCACTTCGCCTCGCCGACGGTCTCCCCGGTCGCCTCGACGGAAAGCGGCTCTAGCTCCTCGGTCACCGCCGGGACTTCTTCTTGCGCTTCACCTTCCGCACCTGCTGCGCCTTCGGCTTCGCGGCGGGCGCAGGCTTCGGCGGCGGAGCCGAGCCGCGCTTGGCGCCGTTCCCCGAGTCGTCGCCGCCGGAGCGGGATGACCTCTTGGGCGCCGGGGCCGGCGTGCGCGGGACGAGCCGGCGCGTGACGAGGCCCTGGCCGACCGTCCACAGGTTCGTCGTCACCCAGTAGAGCAGCAGCCCCGTCGGGAAGACGGCGGTCCCGACCGGATGGAGGATGAAGACCGCGAAGACGAGCGGCATCGCCAGCATGAGGATCCGCTGCGAGCGCTCCATGGTCGTCGACATGTAGTAGGTCGAGGCGAGCTGGCTGAGGATGTAGATCACGATCAGCACGTAGCCGGACCAGTGCGCCGTGATCGAGTCGGTGATGTTCGGGACGATGTGCAGCCACGAAAACTTGCCCGCGTCGATCGCGGCCTGACCGCCGGGCGGATTCCTCGAGAGGTGCCGGAGCACGTAGTAGAGCGCGAAGAAGACCGGTAGCTGCGCGGCGATCGGCAGGCACGACGCGAGCGGGTTGATCTGATTCTCCTTGTAGAACTTCATCAGCTCTTCCTGCTGCTTCTGCTTGTCGTCCTTGTACTTCTTTTGGATCTCCTTCATCTGCGGCGCGTGCTTCTGCAGCGCCTGCATCGAATGGATCTGCTTGACGGTCAGCGGGACGAGGACCATGCGGACGATCACCGTCAGCGCGATGATCGACCAGGCCCACGGCAGGCCCACGGTGCCGTGCAGCCAGTCGAGGACGCTCCGGAGCACGTTCTCGATGGGCGTCAGCGGGCTCGCGACGATCGCGGCTATCACGCAAGCCTCCCGTGGAAGAGCGTCTGGTCCTCGACGCGATCGACGCCGCCGTCACTCCACGGGTTGCAGCGGAGGATCCGCCAGCCGGCGAGCACCGAGCCGCGGATCAGCCCGTAGCGGCGGAGCGCGTCGAGCGCGTACTGCGAGCAGGACGGGTGGTACTTGCAGCTCGGCCGGAGCACACGGCCGAGCGTAAGCCGGTAAGCGTGAACGAGCCCTACCCCGACGTATTTCATGCTGCCGCCTTCTGGACGACCTCGTCGACGCGCTCGCGGAGCCAGTCGAAGCCGCGCGCCTCGGTCGCCTCGACAAGGCCGGGACGCACGATCAGCACGTAGTCGCGGCCGCGCTGCACCTGTGGCAGGAGGGCGCGCCAGACCTCGCGGAGCTGGCGCTTGATCTTGTTCCGCACGACGGCACCGCCGTTCGCCTTCGGCACCGCTAGGCCGAGCCGCGGCTCGCCGTCCACGTCCTCGCGCGGGAACCAGTAGAGCACCAGGAAGCGCGTGGACACGGACCGCCCTTGCCGGTAGACGGCATCGAAGTCCGGGAGCGGGAGAGGCGGTTGCGGCGCTGCACGGTGTCCGCGGACAGCTTAGGCAGCCTCGGCGCCGCTTGCGGTGCCGAGATTCAGGTCATGCGGACCTTGGCCGCATGACCGTCTGAA
>JAWVDL010000168.1:0-7073 GCA_033857355.1 Gaiellaceae bacterium
ATCTCGGCGAGGGACGCGACGCAAGGGACGCCCAGCACCTCGTCGCAGTCGCGCGGCCGCACCGGAATCACGCGGTAGCCCACGCCGAGCAGGTACCGCATCACTCCGTGGCTCGGACGATCCGGACGCGGAGAAGCGCCGACGAGGGCGATCGTTCGCGTGTCGCGCAGGATCTGCTCGGGAGACCTCACTCACTCCACTTTACGCAGCCAGGGGCGGGTCAACATGAACGCGAAGAGCAGCGCCGACACCGAAGCGCCGACCGCGATGATGGGGCCTGGCGCCGCGAGCCCCGAGACCGCCGCGGCCACGAGCAGCCCGATCGGCATCAGTCCGAACGAGCCGAAGATGTCGAGGCTCACGACGCGCGAGAGCAGGTGGTCGGGCACGAGCTCCATCAGCATCGTGTCCCAGAGCGTCGTCCCGAAGCCGATCAATGCTCCGCGCAGCACCGCAAACACGAGCGCCAGTTCGTACCGCGGCGAAAGGACGAGGCCGATGATCGAGAGCGAGTTCGCACACCAGATGACATAGGAGAGCGTCCCGCGGTGCCGGCGCGGGTTCAGCTGGCCGAACAGGACGGTTCCGAGGACCATCCCGAGCCCGAGCAGCGCCGTCAGCACTCCGTAGGAGCCGATCCCCCGCCCGAAGTGCTCCTTGACGAGCTTGGGCAGGAGCACCTGCTGGGGCGCGAGCTGCAGCATCAGGACGACCGAGAACATCGTGATCGTCACCCAGAGCCAGGGCACTCCCGCGACGTAACGCATTCCGGCGCGGATCTCGTGGAACGTTCCCGCCTGCGTCGCCGCCTCGATCAGCCGCGGGCGGGCGAGATAGAGCAGGAAGGCCGAGACGACGAACGAGGCCGAGTCGAGCCCGAAAACGAGCGCCGGGCTCGTGGACTGGTACAGAAAGGCGGCGAGCACCGGTCCCACGAGGAAGCTTCCCCAGCGCGAGACGCCGAGGAGCGCGTTCGCCGACCCGAGGGAGGGCGGCTCCACGACGAGCGGGACGATGCCGCCGTACGCGGGATAGAAGAAGCCGTCGCCGAGCCCGACGAGGGTCGTGAACAGCAGGATCAGTGGGAACGTCAGATGGCCCGTCGCGTCGGTCAGCGCAAGGCCGCCCACCGCGCCGAAGCGCGCGAGGTCGGACGCGATCATCAGCGCCCGCCTGCTGTAGCGGTCCGCGAGGACGCCGCCGATCAGGAGCGTCGCCAGGGTCGAGACCGACTCCGCGACGAGGACGAAGCCGAGCTTCGCGGAGCCGGCCATCGTGAACGTCCTCCACCCGAGCGCGGTGATGAAGGCCGTGTTGCCGATCAGCGAGACCGTCTGGCCCGACCACAGGAGGCGGAAGTCCCGGTGCTCGAGCGCGTGGAAGATGCGCGGTCGCCGGGCGGGAGCGAGCAGCGTTGCCATAGGTCGTCGCTATTCTTTCAGGATGCCGGAGCGGATTCGCGTCGCCTGTGTCCAGCTCACGGCCGGAACAAACAAGGCGGCCAACATCGAGCAGGCCGAAGGTCTCGTCGCCCGCGCGGCGGCGACGGGCGCCGATCTCGTCGTGCTCCCGGAGAAGTGGAACGGGGTCGGCGGCGCTGAGACGCTCGCCGCCCTCGCAGAGCCGCTCGACGGCGGCGAGTCGGTCGAGGCGATGGCGCGGTGGGCCCGGACGCACGGGATCTCGCTCGTCGGCGGCTCGATCACCGAGCGCCGTGAGGGCCACGAAAAGCTGTCGAACACGAGCGTCGCGTTCGATCCGGAAGGCTCGGTCGTCGCGGTGTACCGGAAGATCCACCTGTTCGACGTGGACGTGGCCGGTGTGAGGTACCGGGAGTCGGACGCCGAAGAGCCCGGCGAGGAGCCGGTGGCGGCGACCCTGGAGGACTGGCCGGTCGGCCTCACCGTCTGCTACGACCTCCGCTTCCCCGAGCTGTACCGAATCCTCGCGCTCGAGGGCGCCGAGCTCGTCACCATCCCGGCGAACTTCACCGAACGCACGGGACGCGATCACTGGGAGGTGCTCGTCCGCGCCCGCGCGATCGAGAACCAGTGCTACGTCGCGGCGGCCGGGCAGGTTGGAGAGCCGATGCCCGGCCGGCCGAGCTACGGGCGCTCGCTGATCGTCGATCCGTGGGGAACCGTGCTCGCACAGGCGCCGGACGAGCAGACCGTGATCGTGGCGGAGCTGGACCGCACGCGGGTGCGCGACGTGCGCGCGACCCTGCCGTCGCTGGCGAACCGCCGGCCCGACTCGTATCGGTGGCCCGCTCCGGCGTGAGCGAGCTCCGCGCGGTCCTCCTCGACGTCGACTTCACGCTCTGCCGGCCGGGGCCGGAGCTCGGCGCGGCGAGCTACGTCCGCGTCGGCGCGCGTCACGGCCTCGAGCTCGACCCGGACCGCTACGAGGAGGCGCGGGAACGCGCGGTTGCGGGCTTTCAGCGCCATCCGCAGCTGCTGCACGACGAAGAGCTCTGGGTCGCGTTCACCGAGAGGATCGTCCAGGGCATGGGCGGCACCGGGCGGGCGACGCGCGCGTGCGCGACGGAGCTCGAGAACGCGTGGGAGAACTCCGCCAACTTCGACCTCTACGAGGACGTCTTTCCGGTTCTCGATGAGCTGCGGGCGCACGGCCTGAAGATCGGGCTGATCTCGAACGGCGTCCGCGATCTCGGGGCGTTCGTCGCGCACCACAAACTCGACGTGGACGTGGCCGTCGGCTCGCGGGACCACGGCTGGACGAAGCCGCACGAGTCGATCTTCCGCTCTGCCCTCGAGCGGCTGGGCGTGCGCGCGGACGAGGCGGCGATGGTAGGCGACTCGCCCGAGGACGACGTTGAAGGCGCCCGCGCTCTCGGCATGCGCGCGTTGCTGATCGACCGCGAGAACCGCTTTCCGGACGAGCCCGAGCGGCTCCCAGATCTCTACGCGCTCCCTGCCGCCCTCGGCCTGGAACGACCTGCGGGGGATACGATCAGAGGGAGATGAACGCCTGGGTGCTCTGGGCAGTGCTCGCCGTCGCGCTCGCGGTCGGAGAGATCTTCACTCCCGGGCTCTTCTTCCTCGGCCCGGTCGCTCTGGCTGCCGTGGTTGCGGGCGCTGTCGCGCTCGGCGGCCTCGGAGTGGCGATCCAGCTGATCGTGTTCATCGTGGGGACGGTCGCCTCCCTCGCCGTGCTGCGGCCGATCGCGCGCTCCCACATCAAGATTCCGCCGCTCCTCCGCACAGGCACCGCAGCGCTCGTGGGTGCGAAGGCCACCGTCGTCCAGCGCGTCGACGCGGATGGTGGCCGGGTGCGGCTCGGCGGCGAGGAGTGGTCCGCGCGGGCGTATCTCGACGATCAGGTGCTGGAGCCGGGAACGCGCGTCGAAGTCGCCAAAATCGAGGGCGCTACGGCGCTCGTCTACGAATAAGGAGAGATCGTGGCCGAACTCATCGTGCTCGGAGTCGTCGCGCTGTTCGTGCTCGTCACGCTCGCGAAGTCGATCCGAATCGTCCCACAGGCGCGTGCCGGCGTCGTCGAGCGGCTCGGCCGCTACAGCCGAACGCTGACGCCGGGCCTGGCGCTGGTCGTGCCGTTTGTCGATCGGATCCGGCCGCTCCTGGATCTGCGGGAGCAGGTCGTGTCGTTCGACCCGCAGCCGGTGATCACCGAGGACAACCTCGTCGTGAGCATCGACACGGTCATCTACTTCCAGGTCACCGACCCGAAGGCGGCGACGTACGAGATCGCGAACTACATCCAGGCGATCGAGCAGCTCACGGTGACGACGCTCCGCAACGTGATCGGCGGGATGGCCCTCGAGGCGACGTTGACCTCCCGCGACGACATCAACGGACAGTTGCGCGGCGTCCTCGACGAGGCCACGGGCAAGTGGGGGATCCGCGTGAACCGCGTGGAGCTGAAGGCGATCGACCCGCCGGCGTCGATCAAGGACTCGATGGAGAAGCAGATGCGGGCCGACCGCGAGAAGCGGGCCACGATCCTGAACGCCGAGGGCGTCAAGCAGTCGCAGATCCTCACCGCCGAGGGCGAGAAGCAGAGCGCGATCCTCCGCGCCCAGGGCCAGCGCGAGGCGCAGATCCTGCAGGCCGAGGGCCAGGCGAAGGCGATCGGCACCGTCTTCGCGGCCATCCACGAGGGAGATGCCGACCCGAAGCTGCTCGCGTACCAGTACCTGCAGGTGCTCCCGCAGATCGCACAGGGCGAGTCGAACAAGGTCTGGATCATCCCGAGCGAGGTGACCCAGGCGCTCGGTCAGCTCACGAAGGCGCTCCCCGGCGGGGATACCAAGCCGTCTGACGCATAGGCCGCGCGCTCAGCCCGTGAGGCGGTAGACCGTGCCGCCGGTCAGGGAGACGGCATAGAGCTCGCCCGCAGCGTCCTCGCCGAACGATGCGAGGAGCTCGGGGACGACGACGGGCTCGCGCCGCCATCCGGTCGCCTTGGCCCCCGAGACCCGCACGCTCCAGACGCGGCCGCTGCACAGATCGCCGTAGAAGTAACGTCCGCGGTCCGCCGGCCGCGCTCGACCGCGGTAGACGTAGCCACCGACGACGGCCGTGCAACCGCCCTTCCGGTGAGGGTAGAACACGATTGGCGGCGCCGGCGACTCTGGCCCGAGCGGCGTATCTCGTACATGCGCGGGGCCCTCGTAAGCGTCCCAGCCGAAGTTCGCCGGGGAAGCGCCTCCGTGTAGCCGGCGGTCGATCTCCTCCCAGCGCCCGCCGCCGACGTCGCCGATGTAGAGATCGCCGGTCGTGCGGTCGAACGAGAAGCGCCACGGATTGCGCAGGCCGTACGCGTAGACCTCCGGCTGCGCGGCCGGGTCGTCGACGTCGATGCGCAGCACCTTCCCGAGCAGGCTCTCGGGATCCTGCGCGGCGGCACTGTCGAGTCCGTCCCCGGTGCCGACGTACAGCCGGCCGTCCGTCCCGAAGGCAAGCTGGCCGCCGTCGTGGCTGGTGGGGTCGGCCGACGTGTGGAACCGGAGGATCACGCGCGCGCTCGACGGCAGCCCGATGCCCGCGCGGGAACGGAACTCGACGACGTAGACGTTCCCGTTTCGTCCCGAGTAGTCGACGTAGAAGCGGTGGTTCGACGCGTAGCGTGGATGGAAGGCGACGGAGAAGAGGCCGAGGAGCGCGCCGCTCCGGACGCGACCGCGAATGTCGAGGAACGGCCGGCGCAGAAGCTTTCCACCGGCGATCGTCCGGATCACTCCCGCCTGCTCGACGACGTACAGCCGATTCGGCTCGCTCCGCGTGGAGGTCAGGTACAGCGGCGCCTGCAAGCCGGACACGACCGGCACGAGCCGAACAGCGGAGCCACGCCCTTTGGCCTCAGCCGCGGGCAGCAAGGCGACGGCGACGATTCCGGCGAGGATGAAACTGCGCATCGGTCAGGAGCGTAGCTGGGTGCTGAAGGGCCTAAAGCGCGCCGGGAAGGCTTGCCACGAGCTCTTCGCGGGAGTGGATCCCGAGCTTGCGGTAGACGCTTCGAAGGTGGTACTCGACCGTCTTGGGGCTCAGGAAGACGGCTGCCGCGGCCTCGCGGGTCGTTCTGCCCTCGGCCAGGAGGCGCGCGATCTGCAGCTCCTGCGGGGTCAGCTCGCCAAGCGTGCCCACGTCGCGCCGGCGCGCGGTCTCGCCGGTCGCCGCGAGCTCGGCCCGCGCCTGGTCCGACCAGGCCTCCGCGCCGAGCCGCTCGAAGCTGTGGAGGGCCGCCCGGAGCTCCTCGCGAGCCCGAACCCGTCGCCGCGAGCGGCGGAGCCGCGCTCCGTAGGCCAGCTGCGTCCGCGCGGCCTCGAAGACATCGGGCGTGAGCGCGTGGAGGCGCAGCGCGTCGTGGAACAGCGGCTCGAACTCGTCCGCAAGCAATCCCTGGCACCGGGCTGCCCGGGCCAGTGACCACGGTTGGCCTTTGGCTTCGGCAGCCGCAACGAAATCGGTCGCGGCGGCAGCGGCGTCGGCGGTCCGGCCCAGCCGGAGGTACGACTCGACGAGCTCCGGTGCGGGGGAGAGGTCGACGTCCGCGATGCCGAGCGCGCTCATCGCCGCAACCTGTTCCTCGTGACGCGCGGCTGCCTCGGCCGGCCTGCCCAGACTGAGCTCGAGGTCGCCGAGGGCCTGGATCGTCCAGATGCCGTACGTGCCCATCCCGAGCTCGTCGCAGGCCGCGCGGGCTTCCGCCGCGTGCTTGCGGCACGCCTCCTCGCGGCCCTGCCGCGCCTCCAGCCAGGCGAGGCCGGCAAGCGCCGCGGCGAGCTCGACGCGCTGACCGGTCTCTCGTGCCAGGCGGATTGCCTCGTCGAGGCTCGCCTCGGCTGCGGGCCACTGGTCGGTCGTCGCCTGGTCTCGGGCCAGGATGTGGAGGAGCCCCGGCAGGGCGCCGATCGCCGCCTGGCCGCGCGCAAGCTCGGACGCGCGCTCGATCAAGCTGCGTCCCGCCTGCGCCTCGCGGAGCCACAGCGAGGCGAGCGCTCCCCAGGTGAGCAGCAGCGGATCGTTCCGGAGCTCCTCCGAGCCCTCCGCGATCTCGACTGCGCGCCGCGCGGCCGACGCTCCGGCCTCGCCTTCGCCCCGTGCGACAAGTGCCAAGGCCTGGGACATCGCCGCGAAGAAGCCGGCCCTGAGCGACTCCAGACCGTCCGCCAGGACAACCGCCCGCTCGGCGGCGGCCACCAGCGCAGGCGTGTCGCCCGCATAGAAGCAGCCGTACGCTGCGCGGGCGAGCATCTCCACGGCGAGCGCCGGATCCGCCTCGGCGATCTGCTCCGCGGCCGAGACGATCAGCGGGTAGCCGTCCATGACCGGCCCACGGCGCATCGTCACCTCCCCGCGGAGGTACAGGATGCGCGCGGCGAGGACGGGATCCGCGGCCGCGGGCTCCGCTTCGTCGAGGAGCCGAAGCGCCCGCGCGGAGTCGCCGGCAAGCGACGCCGATTCGGCGGCGGCGAACAGAAGCTTCGCGCGAGAGTCGTCGGAAGGCGCGAGCCGCCCTCCACGCTCGAAGGCTGCGGCCGCGACCGCGTAGGCGCTGCGCTCGCGCGCACGCGTCCCCGCCTGCTCGAG
>JAWVDL010000169.1:0-3485 GCA_033857355.1 Gaiellaceae bacterium
TCCACGAGCTCGAGCAGGCGGGCGTGCGTGCGGCATTCCTCAACGCGATCCAGGCTGCGATGCGACGGGCGAAGGAACTCGCCGCGGGCGACGAATGACGCGCGACGTCGAGCTGGTCGTCGTCGACAGCGCCGAGGAGGCAGCCCGGCGCACCGCGGAGCTGCTGGCCACGGCGGCGCGTTCAGGCGGCCACATAGCGCTCTCCGGTGGCTCCGGCCCGGAGCGCGCGTACGAGCTCGCCGCGGAGCTCGAGCCGGACTGGAGCCGCGTCGAGGTCTGGTGGGGGGACGACCGCTGCGTTCCGCCCGACGACGAGCTCTCGAACTACCGGATGGCGAAGGAGGCGTTGCTCGACCGGCTCGCCGTTCCGCCTGCGGCCGTCCACCGGATCGAGGGCGAGCTCGACCCCGCAGAGGCAGCCGACCGGTACGACCGCGCGCTCCAGGGCGTCCGGCTGGATCTGAACCTCCTCGGCATCGGGCCCGACGGACACACGGCGTCGCTCTTCCCGAACGCGTCGACGCTCGACGTCCGCGACCGCCTGGCGGTCGCCGCCGAGCCCGGGCTCGAGCCGTTCGTCCCGCGCGTCACGCTGACCGTGCCGGCTAACTCGGCCGCCGCGCACGTGCTGTTCGTGGTCACCGGCGCGGCGAAGGCCGACGCGGCGCGGCGAGCCTTCGGCGGCCCGCCCGATCCCGGCACACCGGCGAGTCTCGTCAGGTCGGAGTCCGGGCACACGACCGCGATCCTCGACCGCGAGGCTGCATCGGAGCTTTCCATCTGACAAGATCGCCGGGGTATATATCGAGCCAAAGGGGTCGCTGGCAGGCAATGGCGCGCGAGCAGGGAGCAAAGGTGGCGGAGTGGCGCCGCGTCGATCCGGGCGGGATCGGCGAGGTGATGACCCTCGACCGGCCCGATCAGCTGAAGGCGCTCGGCCATCCGCTGCGGGTGCGGGTGCTCGAGATGCTCGGCGGCGACGAAGCCTGGCAGCTGACGAACCGCGAGCTCGCGCAGGCCCTCGGCGTCGACCCCGGCCATCTTCATTTCCACGTGCGGATGCTGCTGAAGGCGGGCCTGATCGAGCTCGCGCCCGGTGCCGGCAAGGGTCGCGAGAAGCCCTATCGCGCGGTCGCGCGCACGTTCCGCGTCGCGCCGGACCTGCTGGCCGCAGGGCACGGCAACGATCTGCAGGCCGCGATGCTGGACGAGGTTCAGCGGTCGTTCGGGTCGTACAGCTCGGACGGCACGTTCCGCGCGGTGCAGTTCACCATCCAGCTCGACCAGGCCAAGGCCGTCGAGCTCGCCGAGCAGATGATCGCCGACGCGCGCGCGGCCGAGGACAGCTCGGCGGAGAAGATCGTGATCAGCGTCTTCGCGCACCCGCCGGCGAGGCGCTGAGAGTCGCCAGCTAGCCGGGAAGGAGCGGGGAGTCGAGCTCGGCGGCGATGTCGCGGCGCGCCGCGAGCGCCTGCAGCACGAGGACCGTGTCTGCGAGCGGGATGTCCTCGAGGTACTCCTCCCTCGTCTCGAACGAGCGCAGCACGCTCTCGACCGCTTCGATGTAGCCCAGCCGGTCGTGCGCGGCGATGAAGGCAAGCGCGTCACCGACGTCGTGCGGGAACCCAGCGTCGAGCCGCAGCCCGTCTGCGAGCACGCGCGCGTCCTCCCAGCGCTCCAGCACGAGGCTCGCCAGGCAGGCGGCGTAGCGGCCGATCGGAGACTCCGCGGCGGCCGCATCCTGCTCCACCGTCCACCGGGCTTCGTCGAGCGCGGCCGGCCAGTCGCCGGCGAGGAGCCGCGCCTTGAGCATCCCGATCGGTCGTCCCCAGCTTCCAGGCGGAGCGTCGTCCCAGCTCTCGCGATAGCGCTCGGCCGCGCGCGCGAGCCATTCGGCAGCCTCGGCGCCGCGACGCTGAGCGAGGAGCGCGAGACCGGCGCCCCCTGCTGCGTTGCCGAGTCGCGTGAGCTGCCGCTGCCTCGAATCGGCGTCCTCGGCCTGCGGAAGCCTGCTCTCGCCGTCGCGGTACCTGGCTGTCTCGCGCTCGACGTGCTCCGCCCAGTCCGTCATGGACGGGAAGCCTAGATCCGCGATCGTCGTTGTGACGTACAGGGCCTGATGGACACGACGTTTTGCAATCTCTCGCTGGCGGTGGCGCCGGGCATCGTGATGACGCCGCGGGCGACGTCCGAGAATCTCGTCCGGGCCGCGCTCGCGCATGTGGGAGGCCGTTCGGCCCGCGTGGCGGACGTCGGGACGGGCTCCGGCGCGCTTGCGGTCGCGATCGCGGTGCAGGCGCCCGAGGTCGAGGTGTGGGCCACCGACGTGAACCCGATTGCGGTCCGCCTCGCCGCGGAGAACGCCGAGCGCCACGGCGTCGCCGGCCGCGTGCATACGGTGGAGGGGAGCCTCCTGGACGGCGTGCCCAGAGGCCTCGACCTCGTCCTGGCAAACCTGCCGTACCTCCCGGAGCGCCTGCGCGGCCAGACGGACTACGACGACGAGCCGTGGTGCGCGATCTACGCAGCGGGCGACGGGCTCGGCCATTACCGAGCACTTCTCGACGCGGCCGAAGACCATCTCGCCGAGGATGGCGCGATTGCCATCCAGCTGCACCGCCGAGTGCATGCTGCCGACCGCCGCCGGCTCGAGCATCTGCGCGCGACGGTCGAGCGCTACGCCGACCTCGCGGCATAAGCGCTACTCCAGACTTAGTGTCTCTGTGCCACTAACCCGAGGGCAAGCCATTTCCACCTACTCGAGTCCGGAATACAGCGCTTTCGCGACTTTGTGGCTCTGAGCCACTAAGTCGGTTTTGAGGCGCTCTTGGCGCAGATTCGTGACGAGTAAGCTCGTTCGATGCCCAGGGAGCTACGAGAGGTCTACTACGTCGACGGCGTCCGGACCGCGTTCGGCAAGGCCGGGCCCAAGGGCATGTTCTGGTCGACGCGCGCCGATGACATGGCCGTCAAGGTCGTTCGCGAGCTGCTTCGCCGCAACCCGAGGATCCCACCCCACCGCATCGGCGACGTGATCATGGCCGCCACCGCGCAGGTGGGCGACCAGGGCCTGACGCTCGGACGCGACGTCGGTCTCCTGGCCGGCATTCCCCAGAGCGTGCCGGGCTTCGCCGTCGATCGCATGTGCGCCGGGGCGCTCACAGCTGTCACGGCGGGCGCGGGAGAGCTGGCGCTGGGCGCCGCAGACATCGTCCTCGCCGGCGGCGTCGAGCACATGGGACACCATCCGATGGGCGACGACGTCGACTTCAATCCGCGCTTCGTGTCCGAGCGCCTCGTCGACACATCCGCCGTCACGATGGGCGCGACCGCCGAGAACCTCCACGACCGCTTTCCCGAGATCACGAAGCAGCGTGCCGACGCGTTCGCGGTTCAGTCGCAGCAGCGTGCGGCTGACGCCTGGCAGAACGGCGTGATGCGCGAGACCGTCGTCCCGATGTCCGTCTTCAGCGAGCACGGCTGGC
>JAWVDL010000170.1:0-4653 GCA_033857355.1 Gaiellaceae bacterium
CGGGAGACCGCGACCGGACGAAGCCGTTCGGCGAGATCGGCGCCCGCGGCGTCTTCGTGAAGGAGCTCGAGGAAGCGCTGCTCGAGAGTCGCATCGACGTCGCCGTCCACTCCGCGAAGGACATGACCTCGACGGACGTCGCGGGACTCGTGGTGGGTGCCTATCCGGAGCGCGAGGATCCGCGCGACGCGCTGTGCGGGGCGGATGCGATCCGGCCCGGGATGCGAATCGGAACGGCATCTATTCGGCGCAGGTCGCAGCTCCTCGCGCTCGAGCCCTCGCTATCGATCGAGCCGATGCGCGGGAACATCGACACCCGGCTCCGCAAGCGCGGCGAGCGCGGGCTCGACGCCGTCGTCCTAGCGGCGTGCGGCCTCGACCGGCTCGGGCTGGGCTCGGAGATCGGCCACCGCTTCGAGCCTGACGAGCTGCTCCCCGAGGCGGGGCAGGGCGCTCTCGCGTTGCAGGTCCGAGCGGGGGAAGAGGAACTCGTCGTGGCGGCAGACGATCCCGAGACGCGGCGCCGCGTGGAGGCCGAGCGCGCGTGCGTCGCGGCGATCGGGGGCGGCTGTCTCTCGCCGGTCGCCGCGCACCACGACGGCGTCAGGCTGACCGGTCTCGTCGCCGACGAAGACGGCGCCTGGATCGAGCGGCGCAACGGTGACGACCCGGGAGCGCTTGCGGCGGAGCTCGTCGCGCTCGCGGCGGCCCACGGTGCCTCGTCCTGACGAATTCGGCCCAGAGTTCGCACAGACACGTGCGCTTTTCAGTGGCATGCTCGCAGCGGGTGGCGGGAGGAAGCCTCCCCACCCTTCTAATCGGGTGGGGCTGGACCCTTATTGCAGCAGGCTCGGATTTCGGCGATCCGTGCGCGTGATCGTCACGAGGCCGCGAGAGCAGGCCGGCCCGCTCGTGGCGCGGCTCGAGGCGCTCGGGCACGAAGTCGTCGCGTGTCCGCTGATCGAGATCGTCCCGATCGGTGACGATCCCGTCGACACCGCGGGCTACGACTGGGTCGTGCTGACCAGTCCGAACGGCGCGGAGCAGTTCGCCCGCCGCCGAAAGGGCCCGGTGCCGAAGCTCGCGGCGATCGGCCCCGGAACCGCGGAAACGCTTCGAGAACATGGGCTCGAGCCGGAGCTCGTCCCACAGGTGTCGACACAGGAGGGGTTGCTCGCCGAGTTCCCGCGCCCAGCCGGCCGCGTTCTCGTCGCTGCCGCCAGCGGCGCGCGCCGGACGCTGATCGACGGTCTCGGTGCCGACTTCGTCGCTCTGTACGACACGACGCTCGTCCGCCCGGCCGAGGTCCCGGCGGGCGACCTCGTCGTGCTCGCTTCCGGCTCGGCCGCTCGCTCGTTCGGTGCGCTCGGCACCGACGTTCCGGCGGTCTCCATCGGACCACAGACGACACGAGCGGCCGAAAGTGCCGGCCTCCACGTCGTCGCGGAGGCGAAGGCACACGACCTGGACGGGTTGGTCGAAGCCGTTGCGGCTGCGGCGGGGCAGTAACCTCCGCCGGCGTGCCCGGCTTCATCACGTTCCTGACCGATTTCGGACTCACGGACGACTTCGTCGGGACGTGTCACGGCGTGATCAAGCGCATCGCACCCGACGTGCAGGTGATCGACATCACGCACGGGATCGCGCCGCAGCAGGTGCTCCAGGGCGCGCTCGTCCTCGCGAACACGATGGCGTACATGCCCGAGGGCGTGCATCTGGCCGTCGTCGATCCCGGCGTGGGGGGCGCTCGCCGCGCGCTTGCGCTGCGCTCCGGCGACGGACGCTTCTTCGTGGGCCCGGACAACGGCCTGCTCCTTCCGGCCGCGGACCGGTGTGGGGGCATCGTCGAGGCGCATGAGCTCACGAACTCGGACTATGCGCTCGACCAGGTCTCCCGGACATTTCACGGGCGCGACCTCTTCGCACCCGCAGCCGCGCATCTCGCGTGCGGGGTCGCGCTCGCCGAGCTCGGGCCTCCGCTCGCGTCAGACGCGCTCGCTCGACTCGAGCTGCCCAAGGCGGATGTCGGCCGGTCGCGGATCGGGGCCACCGTGCTGTACGTCGACCATTTCGGGAACGTGCAGCTGAACGTCACCCGCGAGCATCTCGATTCCGTGGGAGTCGTTCCCGGAAGGCGCGTCGAGCTCGATCTCGGTGGCGACCGGTACTACGCCGTCGCGGCACGCACGTTCGCGGATGCACGCAGGGGCGACCTGGTGCTCTACGAGGACTCGTACAGCAACGTGTCGATTGCGATCTCCAACGGGAACGCGGCCGACCTGCTCGGCGCGCGGCCGGGGCAGGAGCTTCGGATCGACGTGGACGTCCCGTGATCGGGGCCACGCTCGGCCGCCGCTTCGCTCGCCTGGCGACGAACGCGGTGCTCGCCAAGCCGCAGCTCTGGCGCCTTCTCCGCGCGCCCATGCGGCGGCAGTTCCAGGGACTCGCGGGCGAGTGGGACACGATTCTGGGCTCGGATCATCTCGAGGCGTACGAGGCGGCGCTGGCAGCGCTTCCGGCCGCACCTCGGCGTGCGCTCGACGTCGGCACCGGGACCGGGGCCGGCGCTTTCGCGATTGCCCGCCGCTTCCCCGACTCGGAGGTGGTTGGGGTCGATCTCGCCCCCGGAATGATCGAGGAGGCTCGCCGGAAGACGCCTGCCCAGCTCGAGGACCGCGTCAGCTTCGAGACGGGCGACGCGTCGAAGCTGCAGTTCGAGGACGAGTCGTTCGACCTCGTTGCGCACGCCAACATGATCCCGTTCTTCGACGAGGTCGCTCGGCTGGTCGCTCCGGGCGGCTATGTGATCTTCAGCTTTTCGGGCGGGGCGCAGACCCCCATCTACGTCCCGCCCGAGCGCCTGCGACGAGAGCTCGCCGCGCGCAACTTCACAGACTTTGTCGAGCTGGCGGGCGGGAGGGGTACGTCCCTCCTCGCCCACAAGCTCTCCGCATCAGCCGCCTGATCCCCCGATTGGGCGGCCGCGCTCCCCCGTGCAACGTGCGATTTCCCTTGTCCGCAGTTCGTCCTCAGTCGCACCGTACGGACGACGGCCGCGCTGACAAGGCCCAAATTTCATGGTCCGTTTTCACGGTGTGGGCCTGTGTACACAAGGGTGTGGGCCGGTGCGCACCGGCCCACACGTAGACGAAACGGACTAGATCCAGCTGACGTGCGTCTGTAGCAGCGGCACGAAGAAGTAGAGCGTGAAAGCCGCCGAGACCGCCCACATGAGCGGGTGGATCTTCCGCCACTCCCCGCGAGCCGCGCGGATCAGCGTGTAGGCGATGAAGCCGAATCCGATTCCGTTCGTGATCGAGTAGGTCAGCGGCATGATGATGATCACGAGTGCCGCCGGAAGCCCGATCGCGAGATCGTGGAAGTCGATGCCGGCGAGTCGTATGCCACCTGCCTTCGTCCCCGGCTCAGCCTCTTCCTCGGCCTCGGTCAGCGAGCTGATCATCAGGTACCCGACGATGATCAACGCGGCCGCCGTGGCCTGGGCCGGAACCATCCCGATCAGCGGAGCGATGAAGATGAACGGAAGGAACATGGCGCCGGCGATCACGGCCACCCAACCCGTGCGCCCGCCGGCTCCGACTCCGGCACCGGACTCGATGTAGGTCGTCGCGGAGGAGGTCGACGCCGCGCCGCCCGCCATCGCGGCGAGCGAGTCGACGAGCAGCGGCTTCTTCATGTCCGGGAGGTTGCCCTCCTTGTCGAGGTATCCGGCCTGCTTTCCCACCCCGACGAGGGTGCCCATCGTGTCGAAGAAGTCCGAGAGGAACAGGGCGAAGACCCACACGAGCGCGGAGATCACCCCGAGCTTGGAGAACGCGTCGAAGTTGAAGTTCCCGAACAGCGACCAGTTCGGCGTGTCCACGATCTTGCTCGGCCAGCGCGCGACGCCGGGCGTCGTGAACGCGGTGTAGTTCGTCTGCCAGTTGATGATCGTGGCGATGATCGTCGTGCCGATGATCCCGACGAGCAGGTCGCCGCGGAAGCCGCGCGCGCGAAGCCCGATCGTGATCACGAGGCCGATGATCGCGACGAGGATCGACCAGGTCGTGAACGAGCCGAGCGTGACCGGCGTGCCTGTCCCGCGGGCCACGATGCCCGAGTCATAGAGGCCGATGAAGGCGATGAAGAGGCCGATGCCGATCGCGATCGCCTTCTTGAGCTCCAGCGGAATCGCGCGCATGACCTGCTCGCGCAGGCCCGTGAGCACGAAGGCAGTCACGACCGCGCCCTCGAGCAGGATCAGCCCCATCGCCGCCGGGAAGGAGAGCCCTTCCGTTGCGACGAGCTGGAAGGCGACGACTGCGTTCAGGCCGAGCCCGGGCGCGATCGCGTAGGCCCGATTCGTGTAGAGCCCCATGACGATCGTCATCACGCCGGCCACTACGCACGTCGCCGTGAGCACGCCGTCGAAGGGGAGGCCCTTGCCCTCGAGCCCCTTGACGCCGGTGAAGCTGAGGATGATCGGGTTCAGAAAGATGATGTACGACATGACGATGAAGGTCGTCACGCCGGCCATCGTGTCGCGCGCGAGCGTGGTGCCATGCTCGGCGAACCGGAAGCGGCGCTCGAGGATCGATCCCCGGACGTCCGCCGCCATAGTTGCCATAGAGCTCCTCCTCTGACGAAGGGACT
>JAWVDL010000171.1:0-6035 GCA_033857355.1 Gaiellaceae bacterium
GATTGAAGTACTCCGGCTTGCCGTCGGGGCGGGTCGTCCAGACGATCTGCGGCATCGACTCGGCGAGGTTCCGCCTGAACTCGGCGAGCTCGCGCTCGCGGATCGTCTCCGAGGCCTCGTGGAGCTCTGCGGTCTTCCGGTGGAGCTCGATGAACACCGAAACCTTCGAGCGCAGGATCTCCGGGTCGAACGGCTTGAAGATGTAGTCGACGGCGCCGGCGCTGTACCCCTGGAAGACGTGTTGCGGCTCCTTGGAGATCGCGGTCAGGAAGATGATCGGGATCCCGCGCGTACGCTCGCGCTTCTTGATCAGCTTCGCCGTCTCGAAGCCGTCCAGCTCGGGCATCTGGACGTCGAGGAGGATGAGCGCGAAGTCCGTCGTGAGGAGGTGGCGCAGCGCCTCGAAGCCGGACTCCGCGCGGACGAGGTTCTGGCCGAGCGGCTCGAGGATCGCCTCGAGCGCGATCAGGTTCTCGGGCCGGTCGTCGACCAGTAGGAGGTTCGCCCGGGGCTCAGCGGACACGCGCGGGCTCCCCGCAGCAGTGGCGAACGAGAAACGGACCGATCTCCTCGAGCGGGAGCACCGCGTCGACGGGCGTTGCGGCGAGCGCCGCGGCCGGCATCGCGCTCCTCTCGGCGGTCGCCGGATCCTGGACGACGGTCAGCCCGCCGCGCTCGCGGATCGAGCGCAGCCCCGCAGCTCCGTCCGCGTTCGCGCCCGTGAGGATCACGCCGAGGGCGCGGTCGCCGTAGACCTCCGCGGCGGTCTCGAACAGGACGTCGATCGACGGCCGGGCGAACTGAACGCGGGCGTCCGTCGCCAGAGCGAAGTGCCCGTCCTCGATCAGGAGGTGGTAGTCCGGCGGCGCGAGGTAGATCGTGGCCGGCTCGATCGTCTCCTTGTCGCTTGCTTCCCGCACCGGCGCCGAGCTCGATTCGCCGAGCAGCTGCGGCAGCACGCTCTGCGACGACTCGGGGCTGCGGTGCTGGGCGATCACCACCGTCGCGCGCAACTCGTCGCAGACGAGGCCCGAGAGGACGGTCGTGAGCGCGTTCAAGCCGCCCCATGACGCACCGATCACCGCGATCTCGATCATCGGACCTTCCTGTAGAGCTTCTCCTGCGCGTCGAGCTCTTCGTAGCTCTCCGCGTGGGGGCTGAACGCGATCGACTCCTTGTGGCCGAGCGCGAGGACGCCGAACGTGGGGAGGCTCTCGTAGAACAGCTCGTGCACGTGGTCCTGTAGCGACCGGTCGAAATAGATCATCACGTTGCGGCAGACGATCACGTTGAACTCGTTGAACGAGCGGTCGGAGACGAGGTTGTGCTGCGCGAAGACCACGTTCCGGATCAGGCGGCGGTCGAACTGCGCCGCGTCGTAGGCCGCGACGTAGTACTCGGAAAACGCTCGCTTGCCGCCGGCGCGGATGTAGTTCTGCGTGTACTCGCGCATCTTGTCCAGCGGGAACACGCCGGCGCGGGCCTGCTCGAGGACGGCCTCGTTGATGTCGGTCGCGTAGATCCGGGTCGTGTCGTAGAGGCCTTCCTCTTCGAGGAGCATCGCGAGCGAGTAGACCTCCTCGCCCGTCGAGCAGCCGGCGTTCCAGATCCGCGTGAACGGATACGTGCGGAGCAGCGGGACGACCTTTTCGCGGAACGCGACGTAGAACGTCGGGTCGCGGAACATCGCGGTCACGTTGATGGAGAGGTCGAGCAGGAGGCGCTCCATCGCGGCCGGGTCGTGCAGCACGCGTTCCTGCAATCCCGAGACCGTCGTCAGCTTCTCCGCGTCGATGCGCCGCGAGAGCCGCCGCTTCAGCGAAGCCGGTGCGTACTCGCGGAAGTCGAAGCCGTAGCGGCGGAAGATCGCCTCCAGGAGCAGCTGGATCTCGAGCCGCTCGAGCTCGTCCCGCGCCTGCGCAGGCGTGCCGACGGTTTCGTTCCGCTCCCGCGTAGCCACACGCCTACTTGTAGAGCCAGACTCTCATAAGCGACAAGAGCTGGTCGGTGTCGACCGGCTTCGTGATGTAGTCGGAGGCGCCCGACGCGATCGACTTCTCGCGGTCGCCCTTCATCGCCTTCGCGGTGAGGGAGATGATCGGCAGATCGCCGAAGCTGTCGAGCCGGCGGATCTCGCGGGTGGTCTCGTAGCCGTCGAGCTCGGGCATCATCACGTCCATCAACACGAGGTCGACTTCGGGATTCGCTTGCAGGGCCTCGATGCCCTCGCGTCCGTTCTCCGCATAGACGACCTCCATGCCGTTCGCTTCGAGAACGCTCGTGAGCGCGAACACGTTCCGCACGTCGTCGTCGACGATCAGCACCTTCTTGCCGCGGAAGACCTCGTCCGACGAATGGAGCTGCTCGAGCATCCGCCGCTTCGCGCTCGGGAGGCGCCCTTCGACACGGTGGAGGAAGAGGGCGGTCTCGTCGAGCAGCCGCTCGGGCGAGGAGACGTCCTTGACGATGATCGTCTGCGCGTACTTCTTCAGCCGCGTCTCGTCCTTCCGGGTCAGCTCCTTGCCCGTGTAGATGATGATCGGCAGCGTGCCGAACCGCTCGTCGGTCTTGACCTTCTCGAGCAGTGTGAACCCGGTCATCTTCGGCAGCTTGAGGTCGAGCACCATGCAGTCGATCTCGGTCTTGTCGAGCGCTTCGAGCGCGTCCTCGCTCGAGCCCACGGCAGTGATCTGGACGTCGTCGCCGCCGCCGATCAGCTCGACGATCGCGTCGCGCTGCGTCTCGTCGTCCTCGACCACGAGCAGGTGCCGGACGTTCCGGTCGATGAACGTCGAGATCTCCGCGAACGCCTCGTCGAGGGTTTCCTTCGACACCGGCTTCTCGAGGAAAGCCATCGCGCCGGCGCGGAGCGCGTTCTGCCGGCCGTCGCCGCCCGAGACGATGTGCACCGGGATGTGTCGCGTCTCGGGGTTGTGCTTCAGATGGTCGAGCACGGTCCAGCCGTCCATGACCGGAAGCGTCATGTCCAGGATGACGGCGTCCGGCTTGAACTCGCGCGCGAGCGCGAGCCCGGAGTCGCCGCGCAGGCCGACGACGCCCTTGAAGCCGCGGTCGCGGGCGATCCCGAGCACGGTGCGGGCGAAGTCGGGGTCGTCCTCGACGATCAGCACGACGCGGTCGCCCTCGTCGATCTCGTCGCGGTCGTCCGCGACCTCGCTCGGGAGGAGCAGGCTCGGGTCGAGCTCGGGCTGCTCCAGGTGGATCGCCGGGGCCTCGGGCTCGTCGTCGACGATGCCCGTTTCGGTGCTCGGCGCATACGCGACGGGCAGATAGAGCGTGAACGTGCTGCCCTCGGCCGTCCGACTGGTGACATGGATCTCCCCGCCGAGCAGTCGCGCGATCTCGCGGCTGATCGACAGGCCCAGTCCTGTGCCGCCGTACTTGCGGCTCGTGGTTCCGTCGGCCTGCTGGAATGCCTCGAAGATCAGCTTCAGCTTGTCGGCGGCGATCCCGATTCCGGTGTCCTGAACGGAGAAGCCGAGCACGGCGTCCGCGTGTCGGAGCGAGCTGCTGTGGAACTGGACGCCCTTCGGGGCGAGCTCGACGTGGAGCTTGACCGACCCCGTGTCGGTGAACTTGACCGCGTTCGAAAGCAGGTTCTTGAGGACCTGCTGCAGCCGCTGCTCGTCGGTGTAGATCGTGGGTGGCACGTTCGCTCCCTCGATCTCGACGCCGAGGTCGAGGCCCTTGTCCTCGGCCACGAGCCGGAACGACCGCTCGACGAAGTCGCGGAGGTCGGCCAGCTTCACCTCGCGCGGGTTCAGGTCCATCTTCCCGGCCTCGACCTTCGAGAGGTCGAGGATGTCGTTGATCAGGTCGAGCAGGTCCGAGCCTGCCGAGAAGATCGTGTTCGCGAACTCGGTCTGCTTCTCGGTCAGGTTGTCCTCCGGGTTCTCCGAGAGGAGCTTCGCGAGGATCAGCAGCGAGTTGAGCGGCGTCCGCAGCTCGTGCGACATGTTCGCGAGGAACTCGCTCTTGTACTTCGACGAGAGCGCGAGCTGCTCCGCCTGCTCCTCGAGCGCCACCCGGGCGGACTCGACCTCGCGATTCTTGGCCTCGATGCGCGCGTTCTGCTCGGCAAGGAGCTGTGAGCGCTCCTCGAGCTCCTCGTTCGTCTGCTGGAGCTCCTCCTGCTGCGTCTGCAGGAGCTCCTCGGACGCCTTCAGCGACTGCGCCTGCTGCTCGAGCTCGACGTTCGTCCGCTTGAGCTCGTCCTGCTGCGCCTGCAGCTCCTCGGACTGGCTCTGCAGCTCCTGCGTCAGGCCCTGCGACTGCTGCAGCAGCTCCTCCGTCCGCATCGTCGCGACGATCGTGTTCACGACGACGCCGATCGTCTCGGTGAGCTGGTCGAGGAACGTCTGGTGCACCTCGCCGAACGGCTCGAACGCGGCCAGCTCGATCACGGCCATCACCTGGTCCTCGAACAGCACCGGCAGGACGACGATGTTCACCGGCTGCGACTCGCCGAGTCCAGACGAGATGGTGATGTAGTCCTCGGGCGCCTGCGTGAGCAGGATGCTCTTCCGCTCGAGCGCGGCCTGGCCCACGAGGCCCTCGCCGAGCGCGAAGCGGTTCGCGGCGTTCTTGCGCTTCTTGTACGCGTAGCTCGCGATCAGCCGGAAGGACTGCTCTCCGCCGCCGCCGTTCGCGTCCTCGGCCATGAAGAAGGCACCGTGCTGCGCGGAGACGAGCGGCGTCAGCTCGGACATGATCAGCCGAGAGACCTCCTCGAGGTCGCGCTGGCCCTGGAGCATGCCGCTGAAGCGCGCCATGTTCGTGTTCAGCCAGTCCTGCTGCGCGTTGATGTCGGTGGTCTCGCGGAGGTTGGAGATCATCTGGTTGATGTTGTCCTTGAGCTCCGCGACCTCGCCGGCGGCCTCGACCGCGATGGAGCGCGTCAGATCGCCCTGGGTCACCGCTGTCGACACGTCCGCGATCGCGCGCAGCTGCACCGTGAGCGTGCCGGCGAGCTGGTTCACGTTGTCGGTCAGGCCCTTCCAGACGCCCGAGACGCCCTCGACGTTCGCCTGGACGCCGAGGCGGCCCTCGGTGCCGACCTCCTTGGCGACGCGGGTGACCTCCGCGGCGAAGGACGAGAGCTGGTCGACCATGGTGTTGATCGTGTTCTTGAGCTCGAGCACCTCGCCGCGCACGTCCACCGTGATCTTCTGGTTCAGGTCTCCCTTGGCGACCGCGGTCGTGACCTCGGCGATGTTGCGGACCTGGTTCGTCAGGTTGTCCGCGAGCTGGTTCACGTTGTCGGTCAGGTCCTTCCAGACCCCGGAGACGCCCTTGACCTGAGCCTGGCCGCCGAGGATGCCCTCGGTGCCGACCTCGCGCGCGACGCGCGTGACCTCGTCCGCGAAGGACGAGAGCTGGTCGACCATGGTGTTGATCGTGTTCTTGAGCTCGAGGATCTCGCCCTTGACGTCCACGGTGATCTTCCTGGACAGGTCGCCGTTGGCGACTGCGGTCGTCACATCCGCGATGTTCCGCACCTGGCCCGTCAGGTTCGAGGCCATCGAGTTGACGTTGTCGGTCAGGTCCTTCCACGTCCCGGAGACGCCTTCGACGTTCGCCTGGCCGCCGAGCGCGCCTTCCGTTCCCACCTCGCGCGCCACGCGCGTGACCTCGGCGGCGAACGAGCGCAGCTGGTCGACCATCGTGTTGATGGTCTCCTTGAGCTCGAGCACCTCACCCTTCGCGTCGACGGTGATCTTCTTCGTCAGGTCGCCGGTCGCGACCGCGGTCGTGACGTCGGCGATGTTGCGCACCTGCGACGTGAGGTTGCCGGCCAGCGTGTTCACGTTCTCGGTCAGCTCGCGCCAGACGCCGGACACGTCCTCGACCTCCGCCTGGCCGCCGAGGATGCCCTCGGTCCCGACCTCGCGGGCCACGCGTGTGACCTCCGCCGCGAACGCACGCAGCTGGTCGACCATCGTGTTGATGGTCTCCTTGAGCTCGAGCACCTCGCCCTGGACGTCGACCGTGATCTTGCGGGACAGGTCTCCCTT
>JAWVDL010000172.1:0-3327 GCA_033857355.1 Gaiellaceae bacterium
AGGATCGCCGGCAGCAGGTTCGGGAAGACGATCCGCCGGAAGACGGCGACCTTCCCCGCGCCGAGCGACGCAGCCGCCTCCTCCATCTCACGATCGAGCTCGAGCAGAACGGGCTGCACCGTGCGCACGACGAACGGGAGGGTCACGAACAACAGGGCGACGAAGACGCCGGCACGGGTGAACGCGAGGCTGTGGATCTTGCTGTTCGGTCCGTAGAGCGTCAGCAGCGTGAGGCCGGCGACGATCGTCGGCAGCGCGAAGGGCAGGTCGATCACCGCGTTCAGGACGACCTTCCCCGGGAAGTCGTCGCGGACGAGCACCCACGCGATCAGCGTTCCCATCACCGCGTTGACCAGGACGATGCCGCAGGCCAGCCCGAGCGTCAGCTTCAGCGCCGCCGTCCCCTGCGGATTGGAGGCCGCCTGCCAGAAGTCGTGCCACCCGCCGCTTCGAGCGCGCGCTGCGAGCGCGGCCAGCGGGAGCAGGACGACGAGGCTCAGGTACGTGACCGAGATCCCGCCCGTGATGAGCGGCGCCCCGAGCGAGCGTCTGGTCGCCCGGGGCGCCGGGCCGGCAAGAGCGCCTGCGTCAGCCGCCAGGATTGACTCCGAGGCTGCGCTCGATCTTCGCCATCACGCCGTTCGTGGGATCGAAGAACTGCGTGCTCACCTTCGCCCACCCGCCGACGTAGCCGATCTTGAACAGCTGCGGACGTGCCGGATACTTGCTCGCGAACTGGCGCGCGACGCTTCGCAGCACGGGCCGGTAGCCGGTCTCCGCGAAGAGCCGCTGGCCCGCCGCCGAGTAGAGGTAGCGGTAGAAGGCCTGCGCCTGCGTCTTGTTCTTGCTCTTCGAGATGACCGCAAGCGGGTTCTCGATCTGGATCGTCGCCTTCGGGATCACGAAGAAGACGGGCCGCTGCTGCTGCTGGGCGAGGATCGCCTCGTTCTCGTACGTGATCAGGACGTCGCCGCGGCCCGCGAGGAAGGTCTGCAGGGCGTTGCGGGCACTCGTGTCCTGAGAGACGACGTGCCTGAAGAGCTGGCCGAGATACGCGATCGCCTTCTTCGGCGTCTTCTTGTTGCGGAGCTGCGCGCCGTAGGCGGCCATGACGTTCCAGCGCGCGCCGCCCGAGGTGAACGGGTTCGGCGTGACGACCTGGACGCCCGGCTTCACGAGGTCGTCCCAGGTCTTGATCTTCTTCGGATTGCCGTTGCGCACGACGAAGACGACGACCGACCGGGTCACGAAACCGTGGTAGGCGTTCTGCTTCCAGTTCTTGGCGACGAAGCCGGCGCTGACGAGCCGCTGCATGTCGGGCTCGAGCGACAGGTCGACGATGTCGGCGGGCAGTCCGGCGACGACGGCCTTCGCCTGCACCTCGGAGGCGCCGTAGGACTGGTCGAACGAGATGTCCTTACCGGCAGGCGTCTTCTGGAACGCCGGGATGATCTTCGCGAACGCCGCGCCGGGCGTCGAGTACGCGACGAGCGAGAGCTTGGTGTCCTTCGTCGCGCCCGCCGCACCACCCGCCAAGACGAGCGCGCCGATCGCTGCAATGATCGTTCTACGCACGGAGCCTCCTATAGATAGGCAGAACTAATTCGAGAGATTAGCGATGTCTATCTAGAGGCTCCGTGCGTGTCAAGCCGGAACCGTCGCGCGGCGGCGTGCTATTCCGGAACTGGTTCGGCGCGCCGCGCCAGGAGGGTGCGCACCCAGTACACCGCCAGCGCGACCGTGCCGACGCCGAGCGAGATCGCGATGATCAGCGACGCTTGCGGCACGCCCACGAGCTTGATCCCCGACAGGATCAGGACCACGGCGAAGCCGGTGCGCAGGGCCGTGTCCGGGATCTTGATCGACATCTGGCTCCCGAGCAGCACGCCCGGGATCGAGCCGACGAGCAGCCACGCCATCGCATGCAGGTCCACGTTGCCGTGGAGGAGATGGCTCGCCCCGGCGACCCACAGCAGCGCCGCCGCGTGGAAGACGTCCGTCCCGACGATCTTCCGCGCAGTGAGCGGGTAGATCAGGAGCATCGCAAGGCCGAAGAAGGTGCCGGAGCCGACCGACGTCAGCCCGACCACGAAGCCGCAGAGCGCGCCGATCGTCACCGCGATCGCCTTGTCGCGGGTTGCCAGGATGAACGGAGAGTCGTCGGCCTTCCCCGACAGGAACGTCTTCGCGACGAAGCCGAGCCCGCCGAGGATCAGCGCCGCACCGACGATCTTCCCCATCACCGAGTCGGCGCCGTCGCCGAACCCGCTCGCGATCTGGACGCCGACGAGCGACATGGGCGCCGAGCCGAGCAGCATCCAGAGCGCGAGCCGCGCGTGCACCGTCCCGAGCATCCGATGCCGCACGGCTCCGAACGACTTGAAGACCGCGCCGTGCAGGATGTCGGTCCCGACGGCGGTCTTCGGGTCGAAGCCGAACAGCAGGATCAGGATCGGCGTCATCAGCGAGCCGCCGCCCATCCCCGTCATGCCGACGAGGATGCCGACGGCGAGCCCCGCCAATGAGAACTGCCAGGTCATTGAGCTATTCGGAGGTGCGGTACGCCTCGATCAGCACTTCCGCGACCTCGGGCCGCGTGAACTCCGTCGGCGGGATCTCTCCGTTCGCGAGCATCTCGCGCACCTTCGTCCCCGAGAGGAACACGTGCTGCTCCGCGTCGTGCGGGCAGGTCTTCGCCGAGGCCATCGAGCCGCAGGTCTTGCAGAAGAACGAGTGCTCGAAGAACATCGGCTCGATGTCGAGCTCGTGAGGCTCGAACTCGTCGAAGATCAGCTGCGCGTCGTACGTGCCGTAGTAGCTGCCGACGCCGGCGTGGTCGCGGCCGACGATGAAATGCGAGCAGCCGTAGTTCTTGCGGCAGATCGCGTGCCAGATCGCCTCGCGCGGACCCGCGTAGCGCATCGCGGCCGGGAAGCCGGCGAGCAGGACGCGGTTCGACGGGTAGTAGTCCGAGAGCAGCACGCGGTAGCACTCGATGCGCACGTCGGCAGGCACGTCGTCGCCCTTCGTGTCGCCGATGAGCGGATGGACGAGGAGCCCGTCGACCGTCTCCAGCGCGACCTTCGTCAGGTACTCGTGGGCCCGGTGGATCGGGTTGCGCGTCTGGAAGCCGACGACGCGCTTCCAGCCTCGCTCGGCGAACTGCGCCCGCGTGTCGGCCGGGTCGAGCGCCAGCTCGCGGAAGGCCGACTCTGCCCGCTCGAACACGGTGACCCGTCCGGCGAGGTAGTGGGGGTGCTGACCGTAGAGCCGCGCGACGCCCGGGTGCTCCTCTTCGGTCGTGCGGAAGCAGAGCTCGGCCTCACG
>JAWVDL010000173.1:0-4630 GCA_033857355.1 Gaiellaceae bacterium
TCGACCGCGGTCACGAGCCGGCGAGCTCCCGCAGGTCGCGCCAGAAGAGAAGCTGCGACAGCTCCTGTGCGAGCTCGGCGAGGTTCTGCAAATCCTCGAGGCCGGATTGGCGGCGCTCCTGGTTGCGGGAGCGCAGCGCGGGCGACACGATCGCCTCGAGCAGGCCGGCCTCGCGGTCGGCGGAGGTTCGAAATGCGCGCAGGTGGCGCGGGGCGATTCCGTAGCGGGAGAGCTTCCCGCAGGCCGCGGCGATGTCCGCGTCGCCTTCGCGATAGCGCTTCTCGCCCTCCTCCACGCGCGGCGCGAGCAGGCCGTAGTCCTCGAGCTCCTTGGCGAGCTCGGGCGCGATCTCGGCGCGGTCGCACAACTCGATGAGGGTCAGATCGCTCTCGACCGCTGACAGGCCCGCTCGGCGCCGCTTGCGCTCCTTCGTTCCCGTCGCGGAGGCCAGCTCTTGCCGGATCACGCGCAGCGGGAGGAACTCGTCGCGCTGCAGGCGCAGGATCGTCTCGAGCCGCTCGACCTCCTCTTCGTTGAAGAGCCGGTAGCCACCCTGGGTGCGGCGCGGCGCGAGCAAGCCTTGATCCTCGAGATAGCGGATCTTCGAGATCGAGATGTCGGGGAACTCGGCCTTGAGGCGGGTGCAGACCGTCCCGATCGTGAGCATGCGCTGCGAGCGCTGGGCTTCGGCGGTGCTCATCTCAGCCGCTCCTGAACGTGAGCCGATACTTGCCGACCTGCACCTCGTCGCCGTCGGAGAGCTCCCCGCTCTCGATTCGGCGCCGGTTCAGGAAGGTTCCGTTGAGGCTGCCCTGATCCTCGATCCGGAAGCCCTCGGGCGTGCGCACGAGCACGGCGTGCTTGCGGGAGACCGTCACGTCGTCGAGGAAGATCTCGCACTCAGGCGAGCGTCCGATCGTCGTGCGCTCGTTCTCGGGGACGAAGGTCTCCCCCGCTCTGCCGCCGCCTGAGCGGACGACGAGCGCCGGGCCCTTGATCCCGGCGTCCTCGAGCCCCTGCGCGGCGTCGAGCTCGCCCTCCTCGTCGGCCGTGAACTGCATCGTCGTCTCGACCGGCTCGTCCTTCGTCAGGAGCGCGCCGCACTTCGAGCAGTAATTCGCCGACTCCGGGTTCTGGAACCCGCACTCGGGGCAGTAGACGTGGCTCATGGGCCCTCCCCGCCGCTCAGGACGGCGGCGGCGCCTTCGACGCGAGGATGTCGGTCAGCGCGTCGACGTTGACGCGGTCGAGCACGCTCTGGCCCCCGGTCTTCTGCAGGCGCGCGACGAGCTCGGCGCGCAACAGGTCGATCTGCCCGTGCAGGATCCGGCGGCGGTACGAGACCTCGCGCTCTTCCTTCGTGAGGTCGTTGATCAGCGACTCGAGATCCTCGTCGGAGAGATTCGGAAGATCGGGAAACGATTCCACGTGGGCCTTTCGCTCGCTTGACGCTGCCGTCTTCAGTAAAGCAGTCGAGCCCGCAAGGGGTCAACCTCTACTTTACCCTTCAACTTCGAACGGCCGCTTCCTCCCCCGCCATGATCTCCTCCACCAGCTTTTGCAGCTCGGCGAGAAGCTCCTCGGAGGACTCCGGTGTCTCGCCCTCGGCGTAGAGGTGCACGACCGGCTCGTCGGGGTCGGGGAGCACCTGTGTCCAGCCACGCTCGTCGAAGACCTTGATCCCGTCGAGCGTGTCCATCTCGCGGCCCTGCGCGCGCTCGGCCAGGACGCGCATGACGAGTCCTTTCAGCGCCCACGGGCAGTGGATGTCGCGCTGGACGAGCGCCGGCCGCGGGAGGTCGGCCACGAGCTCGGAGAGCGGCCGCGGCACCGGCGCGAGCAGCTCGAGGAGCTTGCAGAGGCTCGCGACGGCGTCGTAGGCGGGCAGGAACTCCGGGAAGACGTAGCCGCCGCCGGCCGCGCCGCCGAACACGAATCCCTCGCCGGCCGCGATCATCGTCAGCTCGGGGAGCGAGGCAGCCGTGCGGACGATCTCCAGGTCGCTACCCTCGAGCACCGCGTCGGCCCGGCTCGTGGTCGTGATGGGCAGCGCGACCTTGCCGCTGCGGCCGCCGGAGGCCAGCAGGCTCAGGAAGAGCAGCAGCGTCTGGGCCACCGGGATCGCGTTCGCGCCTTCGTCCACGAGGTAGAGCCGTTCTCCGGCGCGGTCGAAGACAACGCCCAGATCTGCGCCGACAGCGCGCACGAGCCGCTTGGCCTGGTCGATCGACTCGTCGACGGTGAGCATCCCGCCCCCGCCCCCACGATCCGTGAACGCGTGTGAGGAGACCTCCTCGACGCCAAGCGGGCCGAGCACGAGCGGCAGGACGAACGAGGCCGCCGAGTGGGAGTAGTCGATGACGATCCGGAAGTTGCGCGCACGCACGGCGTCGACGTCGATTCCCGAGACCAGATCCTGCGCATAGCTCTCTCTGACCCGCGCCGGGTACGTCACCGCGCCCACGTCCGCGTAGGGCACGCGGCGCAGCTCGAAGCGCGTGAAGTGCTTCTCCACCTCCTTCTGGAGCCGCGGAGTCATCGGGATGCCGGGCTGCTCGAAGAAGCGGATCTGCACCACCTCGGGGTCGCTCTCGGACGTCCCGACGTGGAAGCCGGCCTCATATCCGTGTGTCTTGAGGAGGTGGCGGCTGATCGCGGCCGGCAGCACGCGCAGGTCGGCGACGTCGACGCCGGTGGAGTTCACCCCCGAGACCATCGCGCGCTTGATCATCCGGCACGCCGAGGGCGACTCCCGGCTCGCCACCACGCGCGCGCCGCGCTTGAGCGCGGTCCCGAACGCCGCCGCCAGTCGGACGGCGATCTCCGGGGTGACATCGACCTGGACGAGCCCGGCGACGCCGTCCTTGCCGAAGAGGCGCGAGGTCGCCCGCGACTCCCAGATCAGGCTGTCGTGGATGTGCGCGCCGCTCTCGACCTCCTTGTAGGGATAGATCCGGACTCCCGGCATCACGACCGCCTCGGAGCCGATCGTCACCTCGTCGCCGATCGCAACTCCTTCGTGGATGCGCACGTGGGCCCGGAGATTGCAGTTCCGCCCGATCACCGCTCCCTCGACGATCGAGCTCGTACCGATGTGCGTGGACGAGTCGATCACCGCGCGGCTCGTGCGCGCGCCGTCGCGGAGCGTGACGCTGTTGCCGAGCACCGAATAAGGCGCGACGGTGGCCTCCGGCGCGATCCGGCAGTAGTTGCCGATGTAGGCCGGGCCCTCGACCGCGTCGAGGTCGAACTCGACGCCTTCGCCCGCGAAGACGTTGCCCCGCAGGCGCACACCCGGGATGGAAAGCTCCACGCTGCCGTCGAGCGCGTCGAAGTTCGCCTGGCGGTACTGGTCGAGGTCGCCGATGTCCTGCCAGTAGCCCTCGAGCGGCAGGCCGTAGATCGGACGCCCCATCTCGAGCAGCAGTGGGAAGAGCTCCTTGGAGAAGTCGTACGGGCGATCCGTCGGGACATGGTTCAGCACCTCGGGCTCCAGCACGTAGATCCCGGTGTTGATCGTGTCCGAGAAGACCTGTCCCCAGGACGGCTTCTCGAGGAAGCGCTCGACGCGGCCTTCCGAGTCGGTGACGACGATGCCGAACTCGAGCGGGTTCTCGACCGACTTGAGCCCGATCGTGACCGAGGCCTCGCGCTCCTTGTGGAACTCGACGAGCTTCGTCAGGTCGACGTCGCAGAGCGCGTCGCCGGAGATGACGAGGAACGTGTCGTCGAGCTTCCCGGCGGCGAGCCGCACCGAGCCGGCCGTCCCGAGCGGCGACTCCTCGACCGAGTACTCGATGTTCAGCCCCATGCTCTCGCCGTCGCCGAAGTAGCTGCGAATCGCCTGCGGGAGGAACGCGACGGTGACGACGACGTCCTCGAGTCCATGCCTTTGCAGCAGCTCGATGATGTGCTCCATGCACGGCTTGCCGACGACGGGGACCATCGGCTTGGGTTGGTTCGACGTCAGTGGGCGCAGGCGCGTGCCCTCCCCACCGGCCATGACGACTGCTTTCACTCGACGACCTCCCGGCGGGCCTTGAGCGCGTACTGCGCAGCCGCGAGTGCCGCGAGCGCGAAGCCGACCCAGAACAGCCACCGCGGCCAGTCGGTGCTGTTGCGGGTGACCATCGTGAAGCCGAGAGAAGCGTAGAGCAGCCAGGTCGCGGCCTTGCCGGTGAGATTGACCTCGAAGTCGTAGCCGCGCCCTGCGAGCAGCGGATAGCCGGCCATCAGGACGACGTCGCGGGCCGGGATCGCCAGCGCGAGCCACGGGAGCCGTCCGGCGTGCCAGAGCAGGATCACTGCCGCGTCGATCATCAAGCGGTCCGCCAGCGGGTCGGCGATCTTCCCGAAAGCCGACTCGACGTGCCAGCGACGGGCGAGGAACCCGTCGACCTGGTCGGTGACGCCGGCCGTGCCGAAGACGATCGCCGCGGGCCAGCTGTACGCGTCGTCGGCGCCGACCACGAGCGCGACGAACACCGGAATCAGCGCCAACCGCAGCAGCGTGAGCGCATTTGGAAGCTGGTGAAGCGAAGCGGGAACGGCGCGGGCGGCCACGGTGGAAGGATACGCGGGTGGCCGAGCTCCTTCCGCTCCCCGGCTTTGTCAACGCGCACAGCCATAC
>JAWVDL010000174.1:0-10545 GCA_033857355.1 Gaiellaceae bacterium
GCGAGTATCTCGCCCGGATGACCGACGTCGACCTCGTCGCGGTGGACGTGACGATCGACGAGATCGCGCCATGACGTCGCGGTTGGCGGGCCTGACCGGCGCGACGCTCCCGACCGTGCCCTCCGTCTGCCACCGCTGCATCTGGTGGCAGTCGAGGTCCGGCCGCACGGTCGACAAGGACCGCTGGATCGCGAAGGCCGAGGACGACTGGGGGGCGTGGGGGACCGTGTACTACGACGACGACGGCCGGGTGCTCGGCTCGATGCAATACGGCCCGTCCGAGCTGTTCCCGCGGGCCGCCGAGCTACCCGCCGGGCCGCCGTCGGCAGACGCGGTGCTCGTGACGTGCGCCTATCTCGTGGCGCAGTCGAGCCCGTGGGTGATGCAGTCGCTCTTCCTCGCCGCGATCGGCGACTCGAAGGACCGGGGCGCGAGCGCGCTCGAGACGTTCGGGTACCGCTATCCGGAGGGCGAGTCGAACTACGAGCGCTTCCGCGTGCACAAGACGATCTTCCCGCGAGACTTCCTCTCCGACTTCGGCTTCACGACCGTTCGCACCCTGGGTCGCGTCGAGCTCGTGCGGCTCGAGCTCGGCGGCCTGCAGCCGGTGGTGGAGGGGACGCGCTCGAAGGTTCTCCAGGTCGTGAAGGAGGCGTTCTTCCCGGAGCCGGTGCCGGCTCCGCGCCGTCCCTAGGCTGCGACTCGCTCCATGACCAGCTCCGCGATCTGGATCGCGTTGAGCGCGGCACCCTTGCGCAGGTTGTCGCAGACGACGAGGAACGCGAGCCCGTTCTCGACAGTCGGGTCGCGGCGGATCCTGCCGACCAGGATGTCGTCGCGTCCCGCAGCGCGGCCCGGCGTCGGGAAGTCGTCGAGCGTCAGCGTTGCCCCGAGCAGCTCGCGTGCGCGATCCGGGTCGAGGGGCTCTTCGGTCTCGACCCAGACCGACTCGGCATGGCCGACCATGACAGGCACGCGCATGCAGCTCGCGCTGATCGGCAGTTCGGGCAGCTCGAGGATCTTGCGGGTTTCCCCGCGCAGCTTCGCCTCTTCGTCGAACTCCTCGCCGTCGAAGTCCCACGTCATCTCGAGGTCGGCCGCGCCGGGCTCCGTGGCGCGAAGGCGCTCCATCGCGCGGGCGCCTGCGCCCGACATCGACTGATAGGTGGCGACTCGCACGCGCGCGAGGCCCGCCTCCTCGTGCAGCGGCTTCAGTGCGCTCGTCAGCGGGATCGTGCAGCAGTTGGGATTGGCGAGGATTCCGTCGTGCTCGCGGGCGCGCTCGCCGTTCACCTCGGGCACGACCAGCGGGACGCCCGGCTCGAGGCGGTACGCAGAGGACTTGTCGACGCAGATCACGCCGCCACGGACGGCGTGGGGGACGAGCTCCCGGCTCGTCGCCGTGCCGACGGAGAACAGGCAAAGGTCCAGATCGCCTGCGGACAGCGCTTCGGGCGTCGCCTCCTCGACGGTCAGGTCGCCGAGCCGCTGCCCGGCCGAGCGGGCGGAGGCGAAGGCGCGCACGTCGCTGTACCCGCGCTCCCGCAGATACTCGAGCGTGACCGTGCCGACCGCGCCGGTCGCCCCGACGACGCCGATGCGCGGATCAGCCAAGCTCGAAGGCCTCGTGGAGGGCCTGCACGGCGCGGTCGACGTCGGTGCTGGCGACGTGGCAGGCGATCTTGATCGGCGACGTGGTCACGAGCGGGGACGCGATTCCGGCTGCGTCGAGGGTCGCGAACGTCTTCGCGGCGACGCCCGGATGGCTCTTCATTCCGGCCCCGACGAGGCTGACCTTCCCGAGGTCGTCGCGCGAGGTGTACTCCACGCCGAGCTGCTCGAGCGTCGCCCGCGCGTCGTCGCGGTCCTCGACCGGCGCCGAGAACACGATGTCGTCTCCGCTCTGCACGATCGTGTCGACGTTCACGCTCGCGTCGGCGAGCGCGCCGAACAGCCGTGCGGCCGTGATCCCCGAGACGCGGTAGACGGTCTCCTCGCGCTGGTGGACGACACCGGAGATGAGCGCCTTCTCGAGCATCGACTCGTCCTCCTCCCGGATCCAGGTTCCCTCGCGGTCGCTGAAGGTGGACCGTACCTGGAGCGTCACGTTGTGGATTCGTGCGACCTCGACCGCGCGCGTCGCCATCACGCGCGCGCCGGACGAGGCCATCTCGAGCATCTCCTCGAAGGACAGCAGCTCGAGCTTGCGGGCCTCGGGAACGATCCGCGGGTCGGCGGTGAACACGCCCTCGACGTCCGTGTAGATCTCGCAGACGTCCGCGCCCAGCGCCGCGGCAAGCGCAACGGCCGTCGTGTCCGAGCCGCCGCGGCCGAGTGTCGTGATGTCGAAGTCGGTCGAGATGCCCTGGAAGCCCGCGACGAGGACGATCTTGCCCTCGTCGAGCGCCTCGTGGATCCGCCGGGGGCGGATGTCGACGATCTTCGCCTTCCCGTGGACCGTGTCGGTGACGATGCCGGCCTGCGACCCGGTCAGCGAGACGGCCTCATGGCCGAGGTCGTGCAGAGCCATCTCCGCGAGCGCGCCCGAGATGCGCTCCCCGACGGAGATGAGCATGTCCATGGCGCGCGGCTTCGGATGGGGGGAGATTCGGCGCGCGAGCTCGATCAGCTCGTCCGTCGTGTCGCCCATCGCCGACAGGACGGCTACGACGCGGTTGCCGGCCTGTCTCGCCGCCACGAGGCGCTGAGCGACTGCCTTGAGCCGGTCAGGATCGCCGACGGAGCTGCCGCCGAACTTCATCACGACGAGGGTCGATCGCCCCGGCTCGGGGCTGGCGGCGCCGCTCCGCGCGCGAGGCTCATAATCGGTCGAGGCCACGCGTCGATTGTAGGCGTCCGCCGGGCGGGCGCCCCGATTTCGGCCAGGGGCCGGCGAACGCAATTCGGCGCTCGTTCAGGCCGTCTTGCGCCTTCCGTTGCCGGTCAGGGTGCCCGAACCGTCGCCGCGGGACGGTCGCCGGAACGAATCGTCACGCACTTGTCACATCCAGCCTGTCCGGGCGATACATGTCCCAGGGTCAGACCCACGGACAGGCCCGGGGCAGCTACATCTCGCGGCGGCCCGAGAGTGCGCGGCCGAGCGTGATCTCGTCGGCGTACTCGAGGTCGCCGCCGACCGGAAGCCCGCTCGCGAGGCGCGTGACCCGCACGCGGTTCCGCAGGCGGTCGGCGAGGTAGGCCGCAGTGGCCTCGCCCGTCATGTTCGGGTTCATCGCCAGAACGACCTCGGAGACGCCGTTCCGCTCCACCCGCCGGAAGAGCTCGTCGATGCGCAGATGCTCGGGCTCGACTCCGTCGAGGGGCGAAAGGGAGCCACCCAGGACGTGGTAGAGCCCGCGGTACTCCGCCGTCCGCTCGAGCGACACGACGTCTACCGGCTGCTCGACGACGCAGATCACGTGCTGGTCGCGCCGCGCGTCGCGGCAAATCCCGCACACCTCCTCCTCGGTGAGGTTCCCGCACTCGCGGCAGAACCGGACGCGCTCTTTCGCGTCGACGATCGCCGCCGCGAGCGCCCCAGCCTCCTCTTTGGAGACGCTGAGCAGGTGGAACGCCAGCCGCTGAGCGGTGCGCGTCCCGATTCCCGGGAGCCGCGTGAGCTGCGCGACGAGATGGTCGACGGTTGGACCGAACATCGGCCCATTGTGCCTAGGCTGATCGGATCTACATGCCCGGCAGGCCGAGCCCGCCGAGGCCGCCCATCAGCGGGCCGACCTTCGACTCGACGAGCCGCTGAGCCGAGCGGAGCGCCTCGTTCACCGCCGCGAGCACGAGATCGGCGAGCATCTCCGGGTCGTCGGGGTCGATCGCCTCCTTCGCGATCTTGATCTCCACGATCTCCCCGGCGCCGTTCGCGGTCACGGTCACCATCCCGCCGCCCGCGGTCGCCTCGACCGTCTCGTTCGCGGCCTCCTCCTGCACCTTGGCGAGCTGCTCCTGCATCTCCTGGGCCTGCTGCATCAGCTTGTTCATGTCCATGACGGCGGTTACTCCTCCACTTCTCTGGCGTCGAAGGTCTCTTTCATCAGCTCGAGGACTCCCTGCTCGTCGAGCGGCGCCTCGTCGGCGGCCGGGCGCTCCTCGTCGTCCTCGCCGGTCGCGAAGGCGAGGCCGAGCCGTCGCCCGGTCACCTCGTAGAGGGCGTCTTGCAGGAGCGTCGCGTTCTTCGGCTCCTCGGCAAGGTTGCGGTGGAAGGACGCCGCGGCCGGGAACTCGAGCGTCAACGTGTCCTCGGCAAGCACCGATGGCCGCGCGCTCTTGAGCACCGCAGCCGTCGGAACGGACTTCTCCTCGACCGCCGGGAGCACCGTGCGCTGCCACGCTTCCTGGAGCTGCTCGAGCTCGAGCGACGGCTTCATCGGCGGCGGCTCGTTCGTCGGCGGCTCGGGCACGGCGATGGTGCGCTCTGCTGCGACCGCGCTGACCTGCGCGGGGCCGCGCGTCTCGAGCTGCTCGAGCCGGAACGCCATCGACTCGCGGGACAGGTCCGCCGCCGGGCGGGTGACCTTGACGAGCGCGAGCTCGAGCGGCAGGCGAGGATCGCCGCCCTGGCGCATGTCCTCCACGGCCACGGCCAGTAGGTCGCACAGGCGCAGCACCGTCGCCTCGCCGAGCTGGTTCGCCTGCTCGCGGAGCTTCTCGCGCGTCTCCTCCGTCACCGGCAGGGTCTCGGGCACCTCGCCCATGTGCTGGACGAGCATCAGGTGGCGCAGGTGCTCCAGCAGATCCGTGACGAGCCTCCCGAGATCCTGTCCCTGCTCGGAAAGGTCCTCCACGAAGGTGAGCGCACCGGCCGTGTCCTGGTCGACGACGAGGTCGCAGATGCGGAAGAGCGCCTCCTCCTCGACTGCGCCGAGCAGCTGCAGGACGGACTGGACCGTCACGGCTCCGCCGGTCGCCGCGGTCAGCTGGTCGAGCGTCGACACCGCGTCGCGGTAGGCCCCGCGTGCCGCGCGCGCGACGAGCGCGAGCGCCTGGTCCGGCACGTCGATCTGCTCGCCGTCGGCGACCCAGCGCAGGACGCGCACGAGCTCGGGCAGGCGCGGCCGCGAGAAGACGAACGTCTGGCAGCGCGAGCGCACGGTCGGCAGGACCTTGCCGAGATCCGTGGTGCAAAAGACGAACACGAGGTGCGGCGGCGGCTCCTCGATCAGCTTCAGTAGGGCGTTCCAGGCGGCATCCGTGAGCTGATGCGCCTCGTCGAGGATGTAGACCTTGTAGCGCCCCTCGGCGGGCTGCAGGACGACGCGCTCGCGGATCTCGCGGATGTCGTCGATGCCGCGCTGCGAGGCCGCGTCCATCTCGACGACGTCGAGCGACGTCCCCGCCGCGATCGCCTGGCACGCGTGGCAGACCTTGCACGGCGTGGCGGTCGGACCCTGCTCGCAGTTGAGCGCCTTCGCGAGGATTCGCGCGAGCGAGGTCTTGCCGGTTCCGCGCGGCCCGGCGAAGAGATAGGCCTGACGGACCTGCCCCGCGGTGATCGCATTCTGAAGCGTCCGGACGACCGGCTCCTGGCCCACGACCTGGTCGAAGTCGAGTGGGCGGTACTTCCGGTAGAGAGCGGCCACGGTTCGATTCTAGGAGGGATTGGTGGAACGTCGCTCGTTGTCGGGGTGCGCTGGTCGTTCCGAGGCAAGGACGCAGGGAGCGCTCGTACCGTCATGGTACGGGCGCGACTGAGGACGCCGTCCTCGGGGCGAGCAGCGCGGCCCGACGACACAGCGCGCGTTCTACCGATCCCTCCTCGGGCGCTTACCGAGCCCTCACACAGCGACTCTAGGATGCTCCGAATGGACCGCCGGGAATTCCTCGAACGTGCAGGAGGATTTGTTGCGGTCGCCGGTTTCGCCGGTCCGTTTCGGATCGCGGAGACTCTGCGCGACCCGCGGCTGCGCGAGCTCGACAAGCTCATCCAGGGCGACGTGCTCGGGCGCGCCGACGACGGCTACGACGCCGCGCGCCAGGTCTACTCGAACCGAGCCGGCACGCAGCCGTTCGCGATCGTCTTCGCGGAGAGCGCGCGCGACGTGCAGCGCACGATCCTCTGGGCGCGCAGGCATGACCTCCGAATCGCGCCGCGCTCCGGCGGGCACAGCTACGCGGGCTACTCCCTGGCGACGGGCGTCGTCGTCGACGTCTCGCGGCTGAACAAGATCGCCCTCGGCTCCGGGCAGGCCACCGTCGGCGCAGGCGCAAAGCTCTATGACGTCTACGCGACACTCGCCGCCCACGGCGTCACCGTTCCCGCGGGGTCCTGTCCGACAGTGGGGATCGCCGGGCTCACGCTCGGGGGTGGCCACGGCTACTCGGCGCGCAAGCTCGGCCTGACGTGCGACTCGCTGCGCGAGGTCAGGATTGTCACGGCTGACGGCAGGGCGCTGGCCGCAAACGCGAAGCAACACTCCGATCTCTTCTGGGCGTGCCGTGGCGGCGGGGGAGGGAACTTCGGGATCGCCACCTCGTTCATCTTCCGAACGCACCCCGTCGGGAACGTGGCCACGTACCGATGCTCGTGGTCCTGGGCGCAGGCGAAGCAGGCGATCCGCGGCTGGCAGAGCTGGGCGCCGCACGCGCCGCCGGAGCTGATGTGCGTGATCGACCTCCTTTCCGGCTCCACGTCTCCGACCGTCACCTCGGGTGGGCAATTCTTCGGCTCCGAGACGCGGCTCAAGACGCTCCTCTCGCAGCTCTTCGCGCTCACGGGCCAGCCGGCGGGGCTCACTATCCGCACGCGATCCTTCATGGACGCGCAGCGCTACTGGGCGGATTGCCGCGACGCGGCCGACTGCAAGGCTTCCGTGCACGCGACGTTCAGCGCGAAGTCCGACTACGCGAAGAAGCCGCTGGCCGGACCTGCGGTCGACGTGCTCGTCGCCGCGATGGAGAGCCATCAGGCGGACTCCCGGCTCGGCGGGGCGGCCATCCTGCTCGACGCCCACGGCGGTGTCGTCAACCGCGTCCCGAGGAGCGCGACAGCCTTCGTCCACCGCGACGCCCTCTTCTCGATCCAATACATCGCCTCCTGGGGCTCGAGCACCGTGGCGCAGGCGAACCTCGGCTGGATCCAGAAGCTGTACGCCGACATGCGCCCGTACGTCTCGGGCTTCGCGTACCAGAACTACATCGACCCCGAGCTCGCGACCTGGAAGCACGCGTACTACGGGACGAACCTCCCGCGCCTCGCGCGCGTGAAGCGGAAGTACGACCCGAAGAACGTTTTCCGCTTCGCGCAGAGCGTGCCGCTACACGCCTAGTGGTCGCCCCGGATCAGCCCGATCAGGCGGTCGTGCGCTTGCTCGGGATGGGCGAGCGCGACCTCGCCGAGCACTGCGGCCAGGCGATCGGTGATCTCCTGTGGATCGTCCGACCGGGCAAGCGGTGGCAGCAACAAGCCGACCTGCCGGTAGCCGCGACGAAGCACGAACGCCGGGATGACGACCGCCTCGGTGTCGACTGCGAGTCGGCCGACGCCGCTCGCGACGCGGACAGGATGGCCGGCGAGAGTGGTCTCGGTCGTGCCTCGCGCATCCCCCGCGATCCACACCACCTCGCCACGGCGGAGCAATTCGCGAAGCACCGCGTAGGAGCCCGGCTTGCGGACCCACCGGCAGCCGGCCTCCTCGACCCAGCGATTCTGGGCGACGACCCACCGGCCGACCCTTCCGTCGAGCCCCGGCTCGCCGACGCGGTGACCGCCTGCGACATAGACCTTCGTTCCGCGGGCCGCCAGGCCGTGCACAAGGGCAAGGAAGGGTCCGAGATGAGCGGTTGCGAGGATGACGCCGCGTCGCTCGGCCCGCGCCCGCTCCAGATGCGCCAGCCCTTCGATCTGCAGCCTGCGTTGTAGCCAGGGCCGCCATTGGAGCTCGGCTCGAACCGCTTCGTCGACGATTCGGCGTCGCGCAGCACGTTCGTCCACCTGCTCGCCGAGCAGCGTCTCCAGGTCGCGGCGTGCGGCCTCCCGACGCCCGCGCAGAAGCCGCGACTCCGCCCAGCCGCGTAGGGCAGCCAACCGCAGCGCCACCGGAGTGGGGAGCAGGCGGTGGACGGCCGGAGTCCCGTAGAGGCGGACCAGGACGCTCTGGTTCGTCGCCTCGAGCAGGTGGGCCAGGGGCCGCTCGACCTCGGACAGGGCATCGTCGGAATGCACGGCGAGACGACTCTAGAGTGCAGCCGCAACGGCTTCCGCGAGCAGTGCGGGCTCCGACAGCGAGGCGCAGTGCCCGCATTCGACCGTGACGACCTCGGCTTCGAGCTGCGCGGCGAGCTCGTTCGCCAATCGCGGCGGGCAGGCGGGACTGCGCGCGGCACGGACGATCGTGGCGCGTGCCGCGGTGCCGGCCGGGCGGTCGGGCAGAGGTTCCGGCTTGCCCAGCAGCCGTAGCGTCGAATGGATCGTGGCCTCGTCCGCGCGCAGGTGCGAGCGCGCGTTGCGCCCGCGCGCGACCTCGTCGAGATCGGCCGTCAGCGGGTACTCCGCCATCAGGGCCACGAGGCGGTCGAAGTCGTGCTCGAAGTACGGCGAGATCAGCTGGCGGTAGGCCTCCTTACGCGTCTGGGCGCGCGTCCAGGCCCAGCGCCAGAGCGCATCGACGTCGAGCAACGGGTCGACGACGACGACTGCGGTGACGCTGTCCGGCTCGGCATCCCACAGGAGCCGGGCGAGGTCGCCGCCGAACGAGAGCCCGCAGATCGCAACCGGCGCGGCCGCCCGAACCAACGGCAGCAGGTCGTCGATGTAATCCCCGACCGATTCGGCCGGGCCAGGAGGCGAGTCGCCATGCCCGCGCAGATCCGGCAGCACCGTGCGAACCCGGCCGTCGAGGGCGTCCGCCACTTCGTAGAGGTGATCGCGGCTTGCGCCGAGCCCGTGCAGGAGCAACAGCGTCGACCGACCGGATCCCCGTTTCTCGACCGCGAGCTCCACTCGCTCCATCATGATGCCGCGGGTGGCCAGGGTGCTCTTCTTTCCGCTCGCCCCCGGTCCGGGGCTCGCCCATGTAGGTGCTTGTCTCGCCGTCGCCGACGAGCTCGAGCGGCGGGGCCACGAGACGGTGCTGGCCTATGGGGGAAGCAGGCCCGAGTTGGTAGCGGGATGGACGAAGCGGCTCGAACGGGTCGAGGAGGTGCCGTACGAGCGGACGCTCGGCGACAGCGCGGCAGGATGGTTTGCTCCCGGCGACCTCGAGCGATTCACGCGCGCGGACGTCGAGCTGATCGAGCGCGTCCGACCTGACGTCGCCGTCGTCGACCTTCGCCTGAGCGCCTCGCTGGCCTGCGAGCTCACCGGGGTGCCGGACCTGAGCCTCATGCACTACCTCCGCCTCACGTCGTGGTACCGCGAGCCCAATCCGTGGCGCCTGCGAGCCCGGGAGCTCGGGCGGCCGCAGCGTCTTCCCTACGCAGCTCGTCGATGGCTCGACAAGGATCTCGGCGGAGCCAAGCAGCTTCGGGCCTTGATCGCAGCGGCGCGACCTTCGCTCGGGCTGTCGGGTCCCGGGGCGCTGTGGGCGGGTCGGATCGTCGCTTGCACGACCACACCGCTGCTCGACCCGGCGGACTTGCCTGAGGCGTGGCACTACGTCGGTCCGATCTCCTGGTCGATCGGCGGTGCCGCACCACCCTCGAATCGAGGGTCCCGGCCTCTCGTCGTCGCCGTGGAGAGCACGACGGAGGCGAGCCGGCTTCTTCCGCGCGTTCTCGGCGAGCTCCGCGACGAGCCGATCGATCTCGTGGTGGCGGCCGCGGGGGGCGCGAACATCGAAGAGCTCAACCGCCTCGCGCCGCGGGCGCGTGTCGAGCGCTTCCTCGCGACGGACGCATGGCTCGCTGCCGCCGACGTCGCAATCGTCGAGGGAGGTCACCAGACGGCATGCGTGGCCCAGCGAGCGGGAACGCCTCTGGTCGTCGTTCCACGCCGCTCCGACCAGTGGACGTGGGCGGACAAGGTCGAGCGGCTCGGCAGCGGAGTCGCGCTCCGCCAGCCGGTCGCCCCCGGGGCGCTGCGGCGCGCCGTTCGGCGAGTTCTTCGCGACGCTCGCTACCGGCAGGCGGCGGAGCGCGTCGGCGTCCATCTGCAGGACTGGGACGGAGCGCGCGCCACGGCCGATCTCGTCGAGGGGCTCGTCGCCTCGTGAAGGTGCTGGCGTGCGTGTCCGGCGTCGGCCGGGGCCACGCTGCGCGCTCGCGTCCCCTCCTGGAAGCGCTCGCCGCCAGGGGGCACGAGTGCGTCGCGGCAACTCCCGGACGCCGCGCGGCCGCCCTGCTCGAAGACGTGTGTCCCGTGCTCCGTCCGCCTCCCGATGTCGCCGCAGCGGTCGCGCCGGCGACGCGCGAGCACGTCGCCTACACGCTGGTCTACGACTTCGAGATGGCGTTCGCCCACTACCAGCGAGACGTGGGTGCCTCCACGACGGCAGTCGTCGCGTTCGTCGCGTCCGCTGTCGACGCCGTCCGACCGGACCTCGTGATCGTCGACCAGATCCCTCCCGCGAGCGCGGTCGCGCGCGACCGAGGAGCGCC